>JAFUGM010000055.1 GCA_017469355.1 Solobacterium sp.
AATACCTATCGGATCGTGATTGAATCAGGCGTTCATCCTTTCGTTGACAGGAATGAGAATTCCTGTTTTGATTGTTCTGTGAACAAATAATCAGAATGTTCATAGATAGGCGATACAGTTTCAATGGGGAAAGCATTTACAGAGCAGGAACGGGAAGAAGTTCATGAGACTTTGCGCAGAACCGGGTTGCGCCTGTTTTCCAGAAAGGGAATCAGAGGTGTTTCCATACGAGAACTTTCATCAGCGGCCGGAATTGCGCAGGGAGGCTTTTATTCGTTCTATAAAGATAAAGATGAATTCATTGTGGATCTTGTGGAATTGCGCGTGCGGGAGAAACTGGAAGGGTTATTGCATCATAGAGAATCGTCATTGAATGACCCGGTACATTATCTTTCTGATCTGTTTTTCCAGGAAGGAATGCACCTGAAGGAAAACAAGGCCTTTGACAATATGATCAGCGGTACTTTGTCTTTTTTTCATGAGGAAAAGAAAGAAACGCATGAACGAATCAGTCATTTGTATCGGGAATTCCTTGAGAATCTGAAGGAATACTGGATTGAACATGGGTATGAAGTATCGATGGACGTGGATGGATTGATGAATTTGATTCGGGCAGTGAGCATCTTCTTTTCCAATGCCACATTAATGGATGATGCGTATTTTGAACGCATGTTCCGTCGGTTTTGCGATGTAGAAGTTCAGGAATTTCTGAGTGTTGAGCGCAGAAAAAATTAATGATTGGAGGCTTGATATGGCAACGTATATTCGTAAATTTCATGACATCAGAAAAGAAGATGTCGCTCTTGCGGGAGGTAAGGGAGCCAATCTTGGTGAGATGGTATCTGCGAAGATCCCGATTCCCCATGGGGCAGTATTAATTGCGGATGCGTATGTGCGGTTTCTGGAAGAAAACCATATTGATATTCCTGAATTAATTATCTAACAGTAAACAATTCTGTTGATGCCAAATGCGATAAATACTAGCGATTCCGCTTGTATTGGACGTCTGTCAGCACCAAATGTCTTAAAATTCGTTCCATCTTGGGCCATCGTTCTGCAGCGCCTTTCACCCGGAACAAATAGACGAACCAGTTGAGATATGACTGCAGATTCTCCATTCGCATACCGATGAATCTGTATATATACCGCTTCAGCCATGAGCACATGTTATTGATCAGCGCCATGTTCTGCAGATAGTTCTTATCTTTGGCGTTAGCTATGTACACTTCGCTGGTAAGATCCAGTTTCTCAATAAGCATGTTATGCGCTTTTTCACCGTCATGGACGAGCGTTGATCCTTCAACGATATGATCCTTGAGCGCTTTATAGATTCTTGTGGCTGACGGCTTTCCATGCCCGCATATAACAGCGTATGTATTCTTATGAATATCAATAGCCACAACAATACAAATCAGATTACTGGATAGCCCTCGTTTCCGCTTGAAATTATCATCGTGAAGAAGCGTGCTGTCGAACACGTATGTCTCATCAATCCAGACGCGGTCCTTCAGATACAAGTGCCCCTGATATCCATCAACGGTCGCGAATACCTTCTGGCGCCACAACATCGCTGTTGGATGCGATATTCCGCATATTTCTTCTGTCATTTCCAACGGAACGTTGAATGTCATGAGCGTCAAATAGATAGTCCATGTATCAAAACTCTTGTTGGCTGAATGGAAAATCGTGTTACTCAACAAAGTGTAATATTTACCGCATCCCAAACACTTGTATCGCTGTAATCCTTCCGGGGAGAAACCGAAAGATACAGCATTGTCGGATCCGCATGCCGGGCAAGTAGGAACCCTATCGTATTTGACAGCTAATTCTTCAAAACTGGCAACTCCGTATTTATCTCTGTTCTTACGAACAGCAACGGCATCCTGTAGTAATCTGAAATCCTCGTCAGATAAACTGAAAACAAGGTCAGTAAACGAATTCTGTACTGACATAATGACATCTCCGCTTACTTAAGCAACCATCCGGTCGGAGATGTCGCCAAACATTGAGCCGAATGGCTGCTTAAGTATTTCAATATTTGGCTATCTCATTATAGTTCAGATGATTATCATCAACAGAATTGTTTACTGTTAGAATTAATTAAAGCGAGTGATTCGGAAGAAGCTGCTTCCACCCGGATTCAGGAAGCGATCCGAAACGGAACGATTCCTTCTGAAATCGAAGAAGAGATTCTTGCTTATTATGAGTCTATTGGCCCAAATGCCCGGGTAGCGGTACGAAGCTCCGCAACAGCGGAGGACCTTGAGGACGCAAGCTTTGCGGGACAGCAGGAGACCTATCTGAATGTCTGTTCAAAGGAAGTGCTATGTTCCAGAGTCAAGGATTGTTATGCGTCTCTCTGGGGCGTGCGGGCAATGCATTACCGTAATGCGTCCGGTTATGGGACGGATGCGGTTGCACTTGCGGTGGTAATTCAGGAAATGGTGGAAAGTGATGCGTCAGGGGTGCTCTTCACTAGAAACCCGGCTGGGAATACCGATGACATGTTGATCAATGCGTCTTATGGCTTAGGAGAAGCTGTTGTTTCGGGAATCGTGAGTCCGGATGAATATACCGTTGATCGCAACGGGATTTTAAGAAATGTTGTGATAGGCAGTAAGGAATTAAAGATTGTCTATGACACCATCGGGACTGCCCAGGTAAAAGTGGAGGAAGTAGAGCGGAAACAGCAGGTATTGAGTGAAGAGGTGATCCATTCGCTGTTCCTTCTTGGGGAAACGATCGAGCAGCACTATGGTCATCCGATGGATATCGAATGGGCTATCAAGGATGGAAAGGTTTACATTCTCCAGGCCAGAGCTATTACAACCATTCCTGAAGCCGCATCCAAGCAGTTCAGTGAAGCGGATTATGAGGGACTTCCAATTCCTTCCTCAGCGAGCGGAAAATTCCGTGAGAATGTATTGTTCAATCTGGAAAAGCTCCCGATGCCGTATTATCCGCTTGATCATGACTTCGGAAATATTGTTGGTTCCCAGAAGCAGGTGATTCTTGGGGAAGCAGGAATCGCAATGAATGACATGTGTCCGATTAATGAAGATGGAATATCTTCCTTTTCCATCAGTGGAATGAGACCAACCGGGAACCTGATTCATCTTCCGGGCATATTACGGCAGATGAAGAATGAATCTTTCAATATTGAGCACTCCGATGCGGAGCTTTCCGCATGTAAGGAAGCACTGCGCAGGGAGGAAGATCGTTCGCTCTCCTCCGTTCAGGAAGTTGGAATGGCATTGGAGCGGATGCAGAAACTGATTGCACGAACCGCATATGCCAGGTTCCGTTATGCTATCTTCCCGCAGGTGATTGAAAACCTGAGCCTGAATAAGACACTTGCGAAGATTGATTCGTCCATCAATTCCTATGATCTGTTGGAAGGCCTTTCCTATGTGACTGCGGATATGAACCGTGCCATGGCATCTCTTGCAAAAGAGGTTAAGGAACGCCCGGATGTACAGGATGCGGTAATGAATCAATCCTATGTTCAGATAACAAAGCAGTATCCTGAAATTAAGAGCCTGTTTTCGGAATTTATGGATCAGTTTGGACACCGTGCAGACTATGACTGCTACTGCTTCATCGCCAAATCATGGAATGATGATCCGGATCGTTTTCTCCATTCGCTTCGTACGATTCTCCGTGGGGGTACCGGTGGAACACCAACCATGGAGGAAAGCAGTGCCCGGTTTGATGAATTGATGAGAAAAGCGTGCGGCGTACTTGGAGAAAAGAAATATCGGAAGTTTGAAACCAAGGTAACCGCAGTGCGCCATTATCACCAAATCCGTGAAGCTACACAATACGTATGGGAGGCGGAATTTGCCCATTGCCGGAATCTGCTTCAACGGGCATCGAATCTTCTAGGTGAATCCTATGAGGATCTGTTATACCTGTTTGCGGAAGAACTGTACGATCTCTGCCGTAATGGAGTTATGAATGAACATTTCCGT
Source organism: Solobacterium sp. (assembly GCA_017469355.1). GTDB lineage: Bacteria > Bacillota_I > Bacilli_A > Erysipelotrichales > Erysipelotrichaceae > Bulleidia. The sequence goes on from JAFUGM010000055.1 coordinate 3,972, forward strand.
CAGCTTATCGAAAGACGAAAGGAAAAGCGTCCGCTTGCGGAAAGCTATTGGAACTACAGTATTAAAACCATATTGGAAACAGGAAGTGCAGATATCGTAGGGGTTTCGGGAAGTGGCGGAACGGCGACAGGGAAGGCGTGTATCATCAACGGACCAGAAGAATTCGGGAAACTTCAGAAAGGAGATATTCTGGTCTGTCCACATACTGATCCGGAATGGACACCGTTATTCACACTTGCCTCAGGAGTTGTTGTAGATACCGGTGGCACACTGTCTCATGCGGCAATCGTCGCAAGGGAATATAAGATACCCGCAGTACTTGCGGTTGGAAACGCAACCGCGGAGATCAAGGATGGAGATACGGTCATGGTAGATGGCGATCATGGCAAGGTGTTGATTCTTTGAATTAAGAGTTGAGCAAAGAGGTTTTTGATAAGGATGAAGGTTCTCTGTTTTCATAGGTTTGGGAAACAGAGAACCTTTTTCTGCCTTAACTGGAAACACGAATATAGTAACGTAGCGACACAGTGAAACTATCAATTATAATGTTGGCAGGAAAATGAGTGTTGCTAATGGATAATGTGTATAACGTATTGAATAATTATCTGAAGCGTTCCAATCGGAATGGAACCAATGAGGTGATCTGTCGTTTTATGTTGAATCATCTTTTGGAAATTCCGAATATGTCTGTCAATGAGATTGCGGAGGCTTGCTACACCTCCCATCCCAGTATCATTCGTTTCACGAAGGAACTGGGATATGATGGGATCATTGATTTCAAGGATGTCGTTCGTGATTATCTGGACGAGATTCAAAATCAGGAGCTTCGTGTTCACTTTCCGGTAAAGACCATGGCCGATGATGATGAGTTCCGCAGTACGATGGAATACTGGCTGGAACGGCAGAGCAGATATATTGTCTCCTCCATTATGGATCTTAATCGGGACCAGGTACGCAGATTCTGTCAGGATATTCATGATCATAAACATGTTCTGCTGGCAGGGGCGGGATTATCCAATGTGATTCTGGAACTGTTCCGGATTGAACTGGCACGGTGTGGAAAGTTAGTTCATAACATTGGATCGGATTTTGAAGCATTATCCGGCTATGAGAAAGAAGACTCCATGCTGCTGGTGTTGTCGATGTATGGATATCTGATCTCTGACCGAAAACGAAGTGACTCGCAGAAGAATCTTAAACTCCTGTTTCAGGAGTCAGTGAATAAAAGCTGGATGATCACATTGCGAAAAAACCTTAAGTCGGGGCCGACCGATGAAATGATTCGAATTGGAAGTGATGAAAACTCCTTTGAAGTCACGTTGAATACCATGATAGTGTTCTTTGAACTGGTAGGAGAATGTTATCAGGAAATGTTCGTTGAATAAGCTGTGCGGATGAAAAGATGTACAGGATTTGTACATTTTTTTATTGGTCGATTTTGGGTGCTATCTTACAGATAAAGAAAGCGCTGTCTTACAAAGGAGAGAGAACAAGATGGATAAGAATGAACAGATTGTACAAGATTTACTTCCACTCGTCGGCGGGAAAGACAATGTAACCGCCGCCTTCCACTGCATGACCCGATTACGTCTGAATGTGAAAGACAAAAGCCTCGTAGATGTTAATGGGCTGAAATCCGTAAAGGGTGTTGCAGGAACACAGTTTGTCGGAGATCAGCTTCAGATCATCATCGGTACCAATGTACCGAAGGTGTATGACTTCTTCCTCAAGGAAACCGGATTATCTGCCCAGGCCGCAATTGATGAAAATGTCGATGCGCCGAAACAGAAACCGATCGATGCGATCTTCGGATATATTTCTGGATCACTGACACCGGTTCTTCCAGCATTCATCGCTGCCGGTTTATTCAAGACAATCATTCCGATCTTTGGACCGGACATGCTTGGACTGTTTACGGCAGAAAGCGATATTTATACCCTACTGACGTTCCTTGGCGATGCAGGTTTCTACTTCCTCCCGATTCTGATTGGTGTCGGCGCAAGTATGAAACTGAATATGCCTTGGATCTATGGCGCATATATCGGTGCGGTCATGCTGCATCCGACATTCGTTGCCCTTCAGGGACAGCCGTTTACCGTATTCGGAATTCCCTGCTCTGTACAGGCGTATTCTTCTACTGTCATACCCATCCTGGCAATTGTGTGGGTCATGAGCTACATTTACAAATTTCTCACCAAACGGGTACCTGATACACTTCAGCTGATTATTGTCCCGTTTGTTACGCTGGCAATCATTACTCCGATTGCGCTTTGCCTGATTGGCCCTGCTGGCTCTTTTTTAGGCAACTACATCGGTTCCGCAATCATCGCTTTGAATGACATTGCCGGGCCGCTTGCGACCTGCGTTGTTGGCGGACTGTTCCTCCCGTTGGTATTTACTGGAATGCATGTCATCTTCTATGTTTATCTGTTCACAACATTCCCGACTTTGGGATTTGATACCTTCTTCCTGCCTGCCGTTGTCGCTTCCAGCTGGACAATCTTTGGAATCTGGCTCGGCTGCCTGGTTCGCTATAAGAAGAAAGAAAATAAAGCATTCGCTACAGCCACATTCCTTACCTGGCTGCTGGGCGGTGTTGGTGAACCGTTCATGTTTGGAATCGTACTGAAGAATAAGAAAGTCCTGCTTGCCAGCTGTATCGCAGGCGCTGCGGGTGGACTCGTTGCGGGTCTTACCCATCTGACTGCGCATGTACTTGCGGCCTCCAATGGTATCTATGGCCTTCTGGCATTCTTGGGTGGTTCCACATGGAATTATGTAGCATTGGTTCTGACGCTGATCACTTCAATTGGTGCAGCGTTTGCGGCGACTGTATTCCTGGGTGTTGAGGAAGACTGATGCTGTTTACTCACGAATACATCACGAATCGGATCATACGTATCAAGGATATTTCCCTTACGGCGATGTATCTGGTCATCGGAGATCATACGACGGCATTGCTGGATACCGGCATCGGAATTGGGAATGTTCGAGAGTATATCCGGAATGAGATAGGAAAGGAAGTGGACCTTCTGATTCTGACCCATGGCCATCTTGATCATGCTTCAGGCGCCATTCTGTTTAAGGATATTCCTGTTTATCTGAATGAACTGGATCGGGATTTGATGAATCGTCATGTATTCGATATTCTAAGCCATGTGACATATACGGAAGATATGTATCGGCGTCTGAACATGGTCTGCCCGGAGTATTCCCAAGCAGATATTCTGGAAGGCTATGACAGCTGCCATACGCTTCCGTTAGAGGATGGAGATGCCTTTGATCTTGGCGGGATTACTCTGGAAGCGATTCATACCCCCGGTCATACACAGGGAATGACAATGATTCTGTTCAAGGAAGAGCGGATCATCCTGTTTGGGGATGCCTGTGGTGTAGGAGTATTGCTCGTAGAGGACTGTTGTTCTACCGTTGAGGTCTATCGTAATACGCTGATCCATGTCAAATCATATGAAGGAGAATATGATCGGATTATACGAAACCACGGGACCTGTGAATCCCCATTGAGTCTGCTTCAGAATGTAATTGATGTCTGTGCGGATATTCTGAACGGGACCGATGATCATATTCCGTCTTCTGCTCCGATCGCAACGGACTATCCCGTCTTTATGGCGAAGGAAACACTTCCCGGAACGCAGACCAGAGTTGATGGGAAGGAAGGAAACATCATATACGCTGCCAACAAGATAAGATAACCCCTTTTGGAAGAATGACCAGTTCGGTCATTTTTCCATGATGAATCAGGGTAAATCATTCGGTAACCTTTTTGTGCCTTCTTCAAACATGTGCGAGAAGGGAGTTTCATTAAAGTAAAAGAAAAAGGAGAAATCAGTAATCATTATGGTGCGTACATTTATCAGCCCCAACAAGTATATTCAGGGGCCGCATGTCCTGGAACAGGTGGGCGACTATGCCGCAAAACTCGGAGATAAGGTTCTGGTGCTGATCAGCGCTGGCGGAAAGAAACGCTTCGGGGAGATGGTGGAAGCTTCTCTTACCCAGAATCAGTTGACCTATGTGGTAGAAGTATTCAATGGCGAATGCAGTAAGAAGGAAATCTCCCGCATTGACGCATCAGTGAAGGAAAACGGATATAACCTCATTGTTGCGATCGGTGGCGGAAAAGTATTTGATACGGCGAAAGCTGCAGCGTTCTACAACGATATTCCCATTATCATCTGTCCAACCATTGCGGCGACCGATGCGCCCTGCAGCGCATTGTCTGTCATCTATACCGAAGAGGGTGAAGTGGAGGAGTACCTGTTTCTCAAGCAGAATCCAAATGTGGTTCTTGTTGACTCGGCAATTATCGCAAATTCACCGGTACGCTTAACTGTGTCTGGAATGGGTGATGCATTAGCTACCTACTTTGAAGCACGTGCATCCTACAAACATGACGGTGATAACTTCGCCAATGGGAAAGCACTTCACACAGGTATTGCATTGGCTAAGCTCTGCTATGATACGCTGCTTTCCGATGGATATAAGGCAAAGGTTGCGCTGGAACATAAAGTGGTAACACCAGCGGTAGAAGCGATCATTGAGGCGAATACGCTGCTCTCTGGACTTGGATTTGAATCGGGTGGTGTGGCCGCATCGCATGCGGTACACAATGGGTTCTGTGCTCTGGAAGAGTGCCATAAGATGTATCATGGCGAAAAGGTCGCATTCGGTGTTATTACACAGCTTGTGCTGGAAAATGCGCCGGAAGAAGAACTGAATGAAGTTCTGGATTTCTGTATCTCGGTGGGTCTTCCCGTCACAATGAAACAGATTGGGGTAGAGGATCCGACACCGGAAAAGATACGGAAGGTTGCGGAAATTGCCTGTCTTCCGACAGACACTGCAGTAAACATGCCGTTTGAAATCGATCCGGAAATGGTTGCGGGTGCGATTATCGCGGCGGATGCGCTGGGCCAGGCACGTCTCAATAAGACTTCAAACTGAGCTGATCAGAACACCATGCATACAAGGGCGGTGATACAGATTCCGCCTTTTGTATATTATTGCCTTCATGCATGAATCTGCCTCGTTGAAAACGCATCGCATCGTGCTATGATTCAAGCGAAGAAGGAGCAGTAGGAATCACATGAGAAAAGGAATTATCTGGACGATTGTATGCGTATTGCTTGTCTGCTGCGCATATACACATCGCCGTGTCATCAAGGCACTCATCAAAGGCGAAGAGATGCCGAAAGCACCTAAGTGGCATTTCTGGGTTGCCAAAGATAAACGAAGAGATTAGATCAAAAAGTGGTCCATTGCAGACCACTTTTTGATGACAGGAAACGAGCGGATTATCGGAAGATATTCCGGAATTGTTTATAGAGTGCACGATACAGAAGCACTGAGACACACACACATATCACCGCATTGAATGCGGTAACGCCACCCAGCCAGGTGGAGAGAATCGCGGCTGCCTCTGCAGAAGTTCTTAGCAGGAAACGTTTATACACATAGCCGATGATCGGCTCAAAGATTACATTGAAGCCAAGTCCCGCCACGGCACTGATGGCTGTGATTTTTGTGATCTGCTTTGGATCCTCTGTTTCATGTAAACCAAGACGATTTGCGGTGGTACCGGCAATATATCCAATCATGAACTTCAGGAAGAAGGTTTTCGGCGCACTTGCGATATAAAGGGGATCCAGAATATCTGCGATGGAAAGACCGACCGCTCCGGCAATTCCTCCGTACTTCGGGCCAAGAAGCCATGCTGCTAGAACGACAACCGCATTGGCTACGTGAATGGCGACACTGCCGCCGCCGGGAACGGGAATATTAATCTTAGCGTAGGTAAATACTACATAACTTACTGCCGCAAACATGACAGTGTAACTGAGCAGTTTTGTTTTTCTGTTCATGAGCTGCACCTCCTTCTAAACTCTTATCGACTAATACAATACCTCTGCTTTGACAGGAGATGAAATACGAACCTTCTATGCATGGTTATTGCCTGAGACGATAGCCGTTACCTCATGGACATGGCTGATCGTTTCCCGCTAAAATGAAAACCGCACAATAGCGGAGGAACTTCCAATGATTTTTCCTGATTCCATTGATCTCCATATGCATTCCACGAGTTCGGATGGAACCGATACACCCCTGGAACTGCTTAAGAAAGTGAAGGATGCCGGGATCGGGCTCTTTTCGCTTACCGATCATGACGCAATCAAGGGAAGTGCTTTGATTTCCTCAACGCGCTGTAATTCTGACCCGGCATTTCTTACCGGTATTGAGTGTTCCTGTAAGGACTCCAATGGGAAATATCATATTCTTGGCTATGGCTATGATCCAAGTGCCAAGGCTATCAGGGCTTTAGTAGAAAAAGGACATGCCATGCGGATGGAAAAGCTGGAAAAACGGCTGCGCTTTCTATCCGAAACGTTTGACATTCACTTTCCTGAAGAAGAGATTCAACGACTTTATCATATGGATAATCCGGGAAAACCACACCTTGGGAATCTGATGGTGAAGTATGGTTATGCAAAGACAAAGGATCTTGCGATTCAAGATTTCCTGAACCTTGACCACAGTTCTTCTGCGTATCTTCAGCCGCAGGAGGCGATCACTGCCATACGTTCCAGTCATGGCATTCCCATCCTTGCTCATCCGATCTTTGGCAGCGGCAGTCAGATGATTCGTGGGGAAGAGTTGAAACAGCGAGTGGGACGGTTAGCTTCGTTTGGACTTCTTGGGCTGGAGGCGTTTTACTCTGGATTTTCTGAGGATATGATAGAAGAGCTGATTGAGCTGGGTGAACATTTTGACATGTATCTTACGGCCGGAAGTGATTATCATGGATCTAACAAGACGGTACGTCTTGGTGAGACACATCTGGAGGAAGCGCAGGAGCTTCCTGCAGGAATGACACGGTTTCTTGAAGACACTGCTTCAAGATGGAATAGTTGAGAGGTTGATACATATGAATGTAGTAAAACGGATTCTTCTATCACTCCTTGCGGGTGTCCTGCTTGCAGGATGTAAGATTCAGCCGGAGCCGGCACCGGAAGAACTGTATGGAGTATATAAGGACCGTCTCTCTGGCCGGGGAACACTGGAATTGAATGGAGAGATTCTGACGGTAGACTGGGTATCCCCAACCCTTGGGTCCACGCATTATGAAATTCCTTATGAATATAAAGCGAAACAGAATATTCTGAGTTATACCGATGCAATTCGGGTGGAAATTGATCCGGATGGCACAACCACGGAAGTATACAAGGACGGAACCGGCTATTTCACGGTTGGTGACGGAACGCTATCCTGGCATAATGACCTGGATGTGGCGGATGATGTTGTATTTATAAAACAAGCGTCCAATCCCTGATGGGAAAGAACGCTTCTTTTCGTTATAGACCGACTGCGCGCAGTGCCTGATCGAGATCGGCGATGATATCTTCCGGTTCTTCAAGACCAATACTGAATCGGATGAATCCATTCTGGAATTGTTCTGGATAGAGATGAATTCGCTCATCATAGCTTGGCTGAGGAAAGATCAGGCTTTCATCATGGCCCAGTGATACCGCAAAGGTGATTACCTTCAATGCCGCACAGAATTTCTCTACGGTTTTATCATCTGTATTTACCCCAAAGGAAATGACACCGCCATATCCGTTTTTCATCTGCTTCTTTGCGGTTGCGTGACCTGGATTGCTTTGGAGGCCCGGATACGACACAAAGGTGATATTTTCCCGCTGCTCCAGCCACTTTGCGACCTGCAGGGAAGTTTCGTTAATCTGCTTCATGCGCAGGGGATAGGTGACAGAGCCACGGAAGATCTGCCATGCGTTAAAGGGACTGATGACTGCACCTACATTGACCTGCGCTTCATAGCGGATCCGATCCATGGTTTCCAGATCATTGGAAATAATGGCACCACCCTGGGCATCACCATGCCCATTGATAAATTTGGTCAAAGCTTCCACCACAAAATCTGCCCCAAGATCCAATGGTGTCTGGTTTAATGGTGACGCAAATGTATTATCTACAGATAGAATGGCGCCGTTTTCATGCGCGATTCTGGCGATTTCCGCAATATCACTGACCCCATTGGTAGGATTGTCAGGGGTTTCGATATGAACCAGGCGGGTGCCTGGGGTAATTGCTTTGCGAACGGCATCAAGATCCGTCATATCCACCATGACGGTCTCTACTCCGAACTTCACATTGAACAGTTCATGAAACAGACGATAGACTGCCATATAACTGACATTGGGATAAACGACCCGGTCTCCGGTTTTTAACAGGGTCCAGAACAGTGCATGAAGTGCGCCGACGCCGCTTGCTAAGACGATCGCATCATCCGCATGATGCAGGGCCGCAATCTTTTCTTCCAGCCAGTGCTGGTTCGCATTCCCATTGCGGGAATACATCAATAAATCGGTGGAAGAGTAGTTAACCTGAGAAAGGTCATCCGGAAGCTTATAGCTGTTTGCCATGTGAAGCGGGCGGCGGACGGCGCCGGTTTCCGCATCATAGTCTGTTCCGGTATGAACTGCCTGGGTTGCGATTCCATACTCCTTATATCTGTTTTCCTTTTTTGCCATAACTTACTTGTCTCCATTTTCTGTTGTAATAAAGAGAAGGCATACCGCAGTATGCCCGAGGGATAATAAACAACCTTAATTATAGAAAGCAACGATCCGGTTTCGCTTATATGAATAATTGGTCGCCTGCTATAGAAGAGCTCTATAAATCAACGTGATTGACTCCAACGGTGGATCTTCTTTCCCTTGTCCTTCTGTACTCCTCTTGCGTAGGGGATTTCCGGATACCCGAATCCGACAATCAACCCGGTATAGTGGTTATTTGGAATCTGTAAAAGTTCTCTTGCTTCGGGAGCCAGTTCATTAAGAACTTCTGCGGCATAACTCATGATAATGGTTCCTAATCCATACGCATTGGCGAGCAGTTCAAAGTAAGCCGTCGCAATAATACAGTCTGCCTTGGCATCTTCGCCCCATGGTCCGCTACATTTACTGTGAGCGATAAACAGATGGGGTGCCCCACAGAACAGCAGATCATCTTTTCGAATGGTGCGTTCGGACTGTTTCATCTTTCGATAGTAGAAGTCAGAAAAACTATGCGTATAGCTATGCTTTCTGGCATTTGCCTCCATCACAGGGTAAGCTTTGGCCCAGATCTCCTTCACCCGTTCTTTATCGTCGATCACGGTATATTCCGTTCCCATCGCATTTCCTCCGGTTGGCGCAGCGGCCATCGCCGAAAGGATCTCATCCACGATTGCGGGTTCGACGTTTTCATCCCGGAACCGTCGGCAGGAGCGCCGGTTTGTGACAAGGCGCGACATATAATCACCCATTTCGTCCGGGACAGGAGGAAGGGAATCCTCCGGATGTTTATCGAAGATGGAAATTGCGCCCTGTGGACAGACAGCCAGACAGTGCTGGCACCTCCAACAACCTCGCCAGCCATACCGTTCAA
>JAFUGM010000056.1 GCA_017469355.1 Solobacterium sp.
AGCATCATCCGTAATCTCAACCGGCCTTCCACTACGCTGGTCATCAAACAGGGCTCGATCAATACCACCTTCTTTAAATTTCTTGAGCCAGAGTTTAACAGAATTGATATTCACGTCGAGCTTTTCGGCAATCGCACCGTTGGACATTCCGTCCGCCTTACAAAGAAGTGCCTTCGCCCGATCAACCACCTGTGCCTGAATAGTTCTGGTACGCGTAATGGATTCAAGATATTCTCTCTGTTCTTCATCAAGTTCTATTGGTTTTGTATGTGCCATCATTCGCCCTCATCTTTACGGTAAAATCATAGCACTATACAGATAATAAATACAGCTAGTTATTTAATGTTTGTTATACTAGTGACACTTCGGAAAAGGTACCAACGAAGCAGCATGGGAAGAGGGACAAGCCATGCATTTTATTCAGTCAAAGAAAAGACGATAAAACACGTGGCCGGATGCACTGCCAGAAATGGTCACCAACGTTAATAGTGTAAAGAGGTCCACCATTCAGAGTACGTAAAGCTAGAAGAACTTCAGGGAAGACTCTCTGCCAGTGAGGATTGGGCCTCACTTTTCTTTATTGATAATACCTATGCTACTCGATAGTGAGCCCAGGATAGTAAACTCGATTTTTTACTCAGTGAGTGGAAAATTCGGCTCTTCCGTCGCATTGATAGGTAATTAATGAACTAAAACATCTAAGAAGAAAACCTTGCAGTGATAGTTAAAGCAAAAGCATTCGTACGGCAACTTTGGCAACCTTGATAACAAGGTTGCTTTGAAGTATAGTGTTGGTGGAGGTGATCACATGGATTACGAATCTATCATCCGCCGCATCAAAGAAATTGAAGAACAAATACCACAGTTGCCTCACGGCAATTTGGTCTACAAAAATATCCGAGGAAAAAAACAGCCATACCTGCAATGGTATGAAGATGGAAAGCCCAAATCTCAGTTCATCAAAGTTGAAGATCGAGAAGAGACGGTAAAAAAAGCATTACTGAAAAAGGAACTATTAGCGGAGCTAAAAGAACTAAAGTCATCTGTTCCAGCACAGTTGTTAAATATACAGTCTTCATATCGCACCAACGTGATGTACGGGCAAAAGCTCAATGCATTAGTCCAGCAAGTTGTAGGCTATGAGAAACGGGACTGTTATCAGCAGATCCAGCGTTTTTTAAATCTGAAATTAACTGGGCGAGTTTGCCTTCTATATGGATTACGACGGACGGGTAAGACAACGTTATTGTTCCAGACAATAGCAAGTTTTTCAGAAGAAGAACGGGCGCATACTGTGTATATAAAAGTACGTACTACAGACAGTATGGCGGATCTGGACGCTGATCTCGATTTGTTGTGGAAACAGGGATATCGCTACGTGTTTATCGATGAAGTAACCTTGTTGGAAGATTTCATTGACTCCGCATCAATGTTTTCAGATGTTTATGCCATGATGGGAATGAAGATTATCCTGTCCGGCACAGATTCTCTTGGTTTTTGGTTTACACTCACACAGGAGTTATATGATCGGGCATATACCATTCACACGACGTTCATTCCTTTCCGGGAGTATTCTCGTCTGCTAGGCATTAATGATATTGATGAGTATATTCGTTACGGAGGAACACTGTTGCCTGGAGAACTCGCCTTTGATGACGAAGATGCTTTGGCAAGCGATGCGGCATTCCGCGACGATGAAACTACGCGCCGCTATATAGATACAGCGGTTTGCGGAAACATCCAGCATTCTCTTAGATGCTGCAAGCGGGGTAATTATTTCAGGCATCTTCGCGCTTTATATGAAGCAGGTGAACTGACAAGTGCCATCAATCGAATCATAGAAAGCATGAACCACCAGTTCCTTCTGTCGACGTTGACAAATCCGTTTAAGTCTCATGATTTAGGCTCAGCAAGAGAATTACTGAGAAAACAGTCTGATCCTGAAAAAAGAACCAGAATATTGGATCAGATTGATCGTGAGTCAGTTACCCATAAGCTTATGGAAATGCTGGATATCCGTAATCAGGAAGATGCACAAATCGGCATTACATTGGCACATGTATCAGAGATAAAGGAATATCTAAAAGCCCTTGATCTGATCGTTGATTGCCCGCGACGAAACATGATTGCAGACCCAGACGAGTATGTACTTTTCACACAGCCCGGCATGCGTTATTGCCAGGCGCAAGCACTTGTTCATGTTCTGATGAAAGATAAAACATTCAGCTCTTTCAATCAGGATGAGCGCGATATTGCTTGCGAAAAGATCCTTGAGGATGTCCGGGGGAGGATGATGGAAGATATTGTCCTTCTTGAGACAGTTCGCGCTCTTCCAAAGAATCACAGCGCATTTAAACCGATTTTATCTAGAAGTGAGTTTGACATGGTAATTTATACTTCCGGTGATAATACCTGCGAGTTGTACGAAATTAAGCACAGTTCTGAGATTGTTTCACATCAGTATCACGTTTTGGAAGATCAGGATCAATGTGAACTCGTCGAGCAGCAGTATGGCACGATTACTAAAAAATGCGTCATTTACAAAGGAACCAGTCGCATGCTGGAAAATGGAATTGAGTATATTAATGTTGAGGAGTATTTGAAAGCTCTATGATTTTAGATTCCTTCCCCACTATTCGCATTACCCGAAATGCGTAAGCGTCCAACGAACCCCGTATCGTAAATGAAAGCCGTTCCGGATATGATCACTGTGTAACCAGTGATATTAGCTGGAACGGTTCTTTGTAATCTTGATATGTTCTGGAATGTCTTTGGAATATGGCAGACATCCCTCAATCACTTCATCTCTGAGGCCATATGTGGATAACTGTTCAAGAAGATAGAAGAGATACTTCTCCGGATTAAGCTGATTCATTCTCGCTGAGATTAGCAGTGAGAAATAAATCGCTGTGATCTCCGCCCCATGTCTTGTATCTGCGAACAGGAAATTCTTCCTTGCGGTCACGAAAGGTTTAATGCCTTCTCGCTCCGCCAGATTGTTATCCGGCTCCAGCCTCCAGTCATTGATGTAATAGATGAGATGATCATACTGGTTTTCCAGATATGTGGTCGCGATCTGAAGTGCACCACTTATCACATAATTTGACTGGATCTCAGATACAGTTTCTCGGATGTCTTCCCATAGATCTACGAAAGGTGAATTAGAAACTTGAAATACTTGTACATGGGTTAATTTGCTCCAGATCGCACCTCGCGAAACGCTCCTTGCCTCTGTCTATTGCTTTACTGCCTGGCACCACAACCGCACAGCGGGCGTTCCCCGCCTAGCTCTCACCAATGTCGGGTGTACGACAAAAATCATCTGCAACTCACATATGATTCTCCTAAAATTGTGTATTTACACGAATTTGGTATTTCACACAAACGATTATTTTAAGGAACACAGTATGACTATCCGTGCTATCGAGACAATGCCGGATCATATGCATATTCTTGACGCACCACCACAGATCAATCTGGCAGATTTTATCAACGCATTCAAATCGGCGTCTTCAAGGAAAATAAGACAGCAGTTTGCGGAACAATTGAAACCATATTATTGGAAACCATATTTCTGGAGTTTGTCATATTTCGTCGGATCGGTAAGTAAAAAACTACACCTGCCGTAGAGCACTATATTCACCATCAGAAGGATTAAGGCAATTCATCCACGTCTGATCCAGTTTCAATTTGCCCTGATGGAATTATTATTGGCGCACTGAAATTGGTTGGGGCGACCGAGTAAAAGAGGTCAAGATTAGGTCCCCCACAGAATTTGGAGACCCTTCTTGTCACTGGTTTAATGCAATCAGCCGCTCATAGATATCCCGGAGCTCACCGGCAGCCTCTTCGCTCAGGTGATCGGTATCATCACTTCGGGAAAATGCATATCCGTCAATTACCTGCCCGTTCTGTACAACAGCTATCAGCGGCAGGCTGGATTGCATTTGTTCCATTCCCTGCGGCAGGATCGGCGCCAGAACCCGGTTCAGATCCTCCTTGAACGCTTCGGCCGCTTCCGTTCCATCCATCAGATCCAGTGAACATGTGACATCGACGCATGTATTTCTCATATCGATGTAAAAGAGTTCCTGTCCCTGTTCTGAAATGACCTGGCATAAAATCTTTACCGCTTCCTTGCTCAGAGGATCTCCGGCCGGATTGTTAAACAGAATGATGCCGCTCATGCCGTCCTGCGTATCCTGCCGAAGCGTGCGCAGCGATATCTGGCTGATGAGATCATAGTGTTCCGTGTCCAGATCCTGATAGATCGACTGGTCCATATAGTAGTACCCGTACGGTACATAGGCATCAATTTCTTTCAGAATCTCCGCATACGATTCGGATTCAACATCATACACATACCGGTCTTCCCCGATCAGGATCTTTATCTGCCCGCTGCGATAGAAATACCCCGTGAAGTCATCATGGTTCCTGACCATATAGCAGAGCTGTCCTTCTTCTGTGGCTGTTTCGGCACTCTCTTTGATCACCGCATCTGAGAGAGCCGTCTGCAGGGAACGGATTGTATCATAGCCGGCCTGGTTGTTCTGGGCCAGAGCCCTGCCGGCATCTTCCGTTTCCGCAGCCTGAGGATCCAGATATGAAGGCATCCAGCCGGTAAAGCATTTCTGTGAATGCACGGCACAGGACTCGTCATAATCAAAGCGTATGTTATATTCCATGTCCTCTGCCTCAGCATCGATAAATCGGTTCAGCGGGGTACCTGATGTTTCCTGCCTGGCACAGCCAACAGAAAGTGCAAATAACAGCAGATATACAATCTTACCTATATATTTTAAATTATTTTGCTTATCCATATCTTCACCATACCTGCTGTTCTTCTTGTGTATACATATAAACACAATCCTTTCCAATTTTGTACATATGAGCCATAGTAGCTATCAGACTGTGACATATGTATGCGTATAAAAGCATCAGGACTCATAAGTTTTTGGTTCAATCCGGAAATCTGTGTGTGACCAGAGTAATTAACTGTAGTTGTTCTTCATATAACTCTTATCAACCAATCTGAGGAAGAAGTATTCGTCGTCAGGGTAACCGTATCCCTGGCGACGCTCTGTTTTTATGGCGTTGTTAAATCCTTCAAGCTTACTGGTACTGATCTTATATCTCGCATGAGTTACTATCCCTGAAATGTGGCTTTCCAATAGTTTCGCAAACCACTCGAAATGGCTATTCCCGGTTTCACGACAGAATTCAATGAGTTCACAGATCTGTTTGTTCATTTCATCTTCATTTGTCTGCTTATACGCAACTTCAAGCTTCTCTTTGACGATATCCAACGCTAAAAAATATCAAGACTTTGAAACAGCATATGCATTCACCCCCCTTATTCAATCTACCGCTGGCAATGCTTACCGCATGCCTACTATTTCATATCATGCAAATGTTAAAGTTTTGTTTACGTTTCAAGATTCCGATATTCTTTGTGATTCCGGTTTTCAGATTGTCAGGAGTAAGGATCTTCGCAGTTCCTCCGAAATATTTGAACATTTCCTGAGGATATTTCACGATCCAGTTTTTACCATCAAGTTTAATGCCTGCTTTCAGACCTCCATTTCCACCATAAAGGAGTTTGCTGTTGCTGCAATTTGTAAAATCAGTTAAAAAACTCATGATTATCCCCCCTAAAACAAAAATGCCGTTTTTTAACGGCACCCACTCTGATACTACCTGTGAGATCAGATATAGGATATCAAAGATATCTTTATGCTTACTACCTGTGAGAAGCAGGTACCTTTAATACATCCAAATTATAGTTTCAAAAACCTTTTCGTTCAATTTGGTTTTCTTATCCGATAAGGTTGTTTCATAAAGCGAGTCTTCAGTTTGAAGTAATACTTGCATCATTGGAAACGTCGACAAACAGGATGCCCATTCTCCCATCTGTAAAGCCGACCATTGTTTTTGCCCATTTAACCGGATTCTCAACGTTTAAAACAGCTTTATATTCGCAGTCCAAATATTCTGTAATTGCATCCGGTTACAGTTCGTCAATTCGCATTTGCAATCTCCTCGCATGCTCTATATATAGTCAGTATATCGAACATTGCGATACATCACAAATACATTTCGGAACATCTCCAGACATTTTAGACATTGCTGTCGCATTTCAATGTCATTATCATGAATCTCTCTCCGAAATCTAAAAGTAGATTCATTCAAGCAATGAATGAACGCCTGTATCCCGGATCCTGCCAAATTGTCTTGACCGGTCCAGCCATATGAAAACAGCCCCAAGGTACCTCAGGGCTACTATCATGTATCAATTTTCTTTTATGCTCTTACACCAACCGATTTTTTAATAGAGCTTAGCGCCTGCCGGAATGTGCGGATCCACCATCAGAAGGTTAAGCTTTTCCTCTCCTTCTTCCTTATGAATGGCACTCAGCAGCATACCATTGCTCTCCATGCCCATCATTGCCCTCGGAGGAAGGTTCGTGATGGCGATCAGTGTCTTTCCAATGAGCTGTTCGGGCTCGTAGAAAGCGTGAATGCCGCTTAAAATCACACGTTTCTCGTCAGTTCCGTCATCCAGGACGAACTTTAAGAGCTTCTTGGACTTCGGTACTGCTTCGCACTCCAACACCTTCACAGCACGGAAATCGGACTTGCTGAAGGTCTCGAAGTCGACGTAATCTTTGAACAGCGGTTCGATCTCAACCTTGCTGAAATCAATGGGTTCCGCCGGTGCCACAAACGGATCAGTACTTGCTGCGACAGGCTCAGAGCTTACACCATTTTGCTCATTGCCAGTCTTTACTGGCTTCATTGTCGGGAACAATAATACATCCCGGATACTGTTCACACCGCATAACAACATTACCAGGCGGTCAATTCCAAAGCCAATTCCCCCTGTCGGCGGCATACCATACTCAAGAGCCTCGACATAATCATCATCCATTTCGGATGCTTCATCGTCTCCCATTGCCTTGGCTTCCAGCTGCTTTTCAAAGCGCTCTTTCTGATCGATCGGGTCATTCAGTTCACTGAATGCGTTGTTGAATTCCACACCACAGATCAGGGTTTCAAAGCGCTCAGTAAATCTCGGATCGTTTGGATTCTTCTTCGCCAGAGGGCTGATTTCAATCGGATGACCCCAGACAAAGGTTGGATCTACAATCTTTTCTTCGCAGTACTGATCAAAGAACAGAGAAATAATGTTTCCTACCGTACGCTGATGCGGAGCCACTTCCACATTATGCTGCTTCGCAAGTTCCAGTGCTTCTTCTACACTCATTTCTTTCCAGAAATCTACACCGGTTACTTCCTTCACCGCATCAACCATATTCCATCTCTTATATGGTGCCTTCAGACTAACGGTATGTCCCATGAACTCAAAGTCCGTCTTACCAAATACTTCCTGAGCTACCGACTCATATAACCCTTCTGTCAGCTCCATCATTCCTTCCAGATCAGAATACGCGCAATATGCCTCCATGGTCGTAAACTCCGGGTTATGCTTAAGATCCATACCTTCATTACGGAAGATGCGTCCGATTTCATATACTCCTTCCAGGCCTCCAACAATCAATCTCTTGAGCGGAAGCTCTGTTGCGATACGAAGGTAGAAATCCTTATTCAGCGCATTATGGTGAGTCACAAACGGACGAGCAGCTGCACCTCCAAGGATTGGCTGAAGAACCGGTGTTTCAACCTCAATATAACCCCTGCTGTCCATATACTTCTGGATGGCACGGATGATACGTGGGCGTAAAATCGCAATCTCACGAGACTGATCGTTGGTAATCAGATCCAGGTAACGCTTACGGTAACGCTCTTCCTTATCGGTAAGGCCATGATATTTCTCCGGAAGCGGACGCAGCGCTTTGGAAAGATGCGTATATTCATGTGCTTCAACCGAAAGTTCACCAGTCTGTGTTTTAATCACGCGACCCTTTACACCAATGATGTCGCCTAGATCAGAAGCCTTGAAAATCTCATAGACCTCATCACCGACAATACGCTTATTCACAACAACCTGAAGCTGACCTTCACGGTCGAGGATATGCATGAATCCAAGTTTTCCCATACGGCGTTTGGACATGATACGTCCGGCAATGGAAACTTCTATGTTTGCCTGTTCCAGATCTTCCTGTGTCTTTCCCCCGTACATGGCACGCAGTTCGCCACTTCGATGCGTTCTCTTATAGCTATGTCCAAACGGGTCAATCCCCTGTTCACGAAGCGCATTCATCTTCTGACGACGAACAATCTGTTGATCATTCAGTTCTTTCTCTGCCACTTCACGAATCAGCTTTTCTTTCTTCTCTTCCGCTTTCTCCTTAACCTTTTCCACCTGCTTCTCGTGGATTTCCTTCAACTCTTCCAGCGGGTTTCGTTCTTCTGACATATTTCTCCTCCTCGAATAAAAAAAGCGCGTCCGATCAAGGGACGAACTTTGCCGTGGTACCACCCTTATTCACATAACAGGTACTGTTATGCCTCATTGTTTCGATAACGCGGAACGCGGTGACTCAGGAGTCCTTACAAACTTCGTATTCTTTCCCTTCCTTTCAGCTAACGGAAGGTCTCTGTCAGAAAGCCCGCGAAGTTCTTTCTCCATCAGCGTCAACGCTGTTATCATAGCACAAGTTTCCAATATACAACCCATCACATTTCAAATGATCAAAATAAAAACGCGGGTACCCACACCATGGTGAACACCCACGCTTTAATATCACTGAGTATTTTACTCTTTGACACCACCGGCAGTAACACCGCCGACAATGTATTTCGACAGGAAGAGATAAACGACGATAACCGGAAAAATGGAGAATGCGATCATGACGTAAACCTGGCCCATATCGAACTTCAGCCAGTCTGCCGCACGGAGCTGTGCGATCAGAATCGGAAGTGTCTTTTTCTTGTCTGTACTGAGAATCAGCGCCGGAGTAAAGTAGTTGTTCCAGGAAGCGACGAATGTGAAGATTGCTTCTACAGCGATCGCCGGCTTCATCAGAGGAATAACGATAGAATTGAAGGTACGGAATTCACCGCAGCCGTCAATACGTGCCGCTTCGAGAAGGGACAGCGGGAGGTTGGAATCCATGTACTGCTTCATGTAGAAGAATACAACCGGAGCAGCGATGGAAGGAACGATCAGCGGGATGAAGGAGTCCATCAATCCCAGCTTACCCATGAAGGAGATGAAGCCGAGTGCAGTAACCTGTGTCGGGATCATCATGATCATGAGGATGAATGTGAACACAGCGTTCTTTCCCTTGAAGTTATACGCATGAATCGCATACGCAGTCATACAGGAGAAGTATACGTTCAGTGCGGCACTCAGAGATGCGACAATGATGGAGTTCATCATACCATTCATGATCGGGAGTGTTCCACTGCGGAGATTATTCCAGTTAGTAAGGAGCCACTTGCCCGGGATTACGGTGAATCCACGACCGAGTTCCGCATTGGAACGAGTCGCGTTGATCAGAAGAATGTAGAACCAGATTAAGCAGAGGAAGGAAAGCAGGATAAGAACGATATAAGACAGTGTACGTCTGGCATGGATATTCATGCCCTTGCTTGTTCCGTTGGATTTAATTGCACTTTCACTCATGTCGATTCCTCCTTCCTTATTTCACCTCTCCTGCATAGGAGACCTTGAATACAATCAGACTCAGAATACCTGTGATGATGAACAGGAATACGGAGAGCGCGCCACCCATACCGAAGTTCTTGGAGTACAGGTGCTTATTCAGATACATGATCAGCGTCATTGAAGTACGTGTCGGATCACCGGTACCGTTGGTTAAGATCTGCGGTACGTCGAACATCTGGAGACCACCAATTAAGGAAGTAATCAGAACGTAAATGAAGATCGGACGCAGGATCGGAAGTGTAATCTTCCAGAAGACCTGAGTTGCGGTTGCACCATCGACTTCAGCTGCTTCAAACAGGGACTGATCGATACCCATCATACCTGCCATCAGGAGAATGGTTGTATTACCGAACCACATGATGAAGTTCATGAATCCAACCAGGCACCGAACCGCAGTCACATTGGACATGAACTTGAACGGAGCACTCAGAAGTCCGCTGGATACCAGAATGGAGTTAATTGGTCCACTGTCTGCGAATAATGTAAAGAACAGCATGGAGAACGCGGACGCCATGATCAGGTTAGGCAGATAGATCACAGTCTTGAAGAAGCGCTGACCCTTCAGACGGAGCTGAGGATCTGTAAACCATGCGGCAAGCAGCAGTGAGAAGACGATCTGCGGAATAAATCCGATAATCCACATGATCATCGTATTCTTGCTGTAATTGATCAGGTCACCATTCGTCAGAATTGTTACATAGTTCTTGAGACCGATGAAGTTCGGACCTACCTGTGTAAGACCAGAACGGTAGTTCTCAAAGAAGCTGTTGTAGAACGTGGTGACCAGAGGAATGAACTGGAAGATAATCCATACAGCAAAAAATGGAATTAGAAAAATATAACCCCATTTGTTGTATGAAACGACCTTCCCAGATTTCTGGTGCTTATACTTTTTGTCACTCATACTATATTCTCCCCTTCCGTATTAGTGGCACTGAATTGTTTTCAATTCAGTAGTTACAGCATCCATCATGGAATTCGTTCATGATGAATCATGTAAGTACTGAATTAATAGAAGATAAGTGCCTGCCCGGCCGAACCGGACAGGCACTTAACAGTTTCAGTTGTAACTCAGATTAGTGAGTCAGTTCCGGATACTTCTCTTCAACGCCCTTGTAGAAGAGGTCGAGAGCTTCGTCCAGATTTGCGTTATCATCGAAGTAGTTCTTCATAGCGTTCTGGAACTCTTCGGTGCATCCCTGATCATACGGGGAGATGTTGGAGAGGTCGATCTTGTCAGCGCCTGCAACGAACATAGCGAGAGGGTTCTGTCCGCCGAGAACTGCGAATGCATATTCGTCGTCTTCAGCTGCAGCTTCCATAGCTGGCTTGTTGTTTACGAAGTCGCTGTCTGCCTTAACGATCTCTGTCATAACAGACTCGTTAGTTGTGAGCTGTCTCATGATGTCAGCAACGAGTGTCGGGTTGTCGGAGCCCTGAGCACCGCATACCCATGTGCCGCCCCAGTAGAATCCCTGAGGGCCTTCAACTGCGCCCCAGCCGCCTGCTGCGCCGATGGAATCCGGATCGTCAGCATGCATGGAGAAGTTAATCAGCCAAGCCGGTCCAAAGTAAGCGAATACTTTTCCTTCAGGATAGAAACCAGCAGACCAGTCATCGCTCCAGAGTTCAGCTGTTGTTGTGTAACCAGCATCTACGAGAGCCTTGGAATCTTCAACCCACTTCATAACGTTGGCATCGATGTTGATCTTTCCATCTTCAACCCACTTGGAAGTAACGTTGTTGGAGTATACACGGTATGTGTCGTTAACTGTGGAAGTTACATAGTAACCAGCCGCATTGAGTTCAGCAGCAGTAGCTGTGAATGTGTCCCAATCCTTAACCTTTTCCTGAACAACTGCAGGATCATCGTCGCCGAAGACTTCCTTAGCAGCTTCACGGTTGTAAATCAGAACGCCCGGGCATCCCTGCCAGGAAACACCACGGAGAACGCCGTTAGCTGTAACAACATCCTTTGTGTACTGGAACTGGTTAGCGAGTTCAGCACTTGTGAGGCCGAGGTCACCGACAACATCCAGCGCAACAGCAGGTTCAGCACCTGTGTACTTCAGAGCGTAGTCAGCTTCAACCAGGAAGATGTCAACTTTGTCATCTGCAGCCGCAGAAGCGTTTGTCGGCAGTACTTCGTCGAGCTTGTTCTGGTAAGCATTGTCATCAGACGGTGTGATTGTGAACTTAACAGTTACATCACCGATCTTACCTGTGGTAGCGTCAACCTTTTCGTATCCAGGATAATGATCCTCGAGACGACTCTTGAACTCTTCGTTCCAGCAGTAGATGTTGAGAACGGAACCTTCAGCAGATTCTTCAACGACTTCCGCAGCCGGAGCGTCATTGGAAGCGGGTTCAGCCGCTGCTGCAGGTTCACCACTCGATGTGTCAGTTCCGCAAGCTACCAGACTTGCAGCCATCAGAGTGGAGAGTAAAACACTTGCTATCTTTTTCATTGTTCTTCCTCCCTTATAGCCCTGTGTTGTTTCCGGGTGACCCGGAATGCATCGGAGCGATCCCATCCCTATTCTGTACCAGAGAATCGGAATGAATGATCTGTTTTCCTTTGGTTTTGTAGGATAACTTGCTTCGACACTGAAAATGTAACCCCTATCATTTCGAAATTCAAGTATTTTTGTCGAAATTTCATTTTTTCTCTATTGACACAAGAATTTATTTGGGCTATTGTAAACGTTTCATTTTGCTTAACAACGCCATTTTTTAAGTTTTTTTCATACTTTCATATTAATTTTGAGGCTATTGTAATTCCGTTCAAACATTGTAAATTATTGATTGTAAAGTCCTGTGTAAACGCTTTACCGATTTGTACCGAACTTAAAATCATATCTGTTAAAGGAAGGAGGAATTTCCTATCAAGTACGGTTATTTTGATGACGCCAACAGAGAATATGTCATCACCACTCCGAAGACTCCCCTGCCCTGGATCAACTACCTTGGCAACCAGGATTTCTTCTCATTAATCTCCAACACCATGGGCGGCTATACCTTCTATAAAGATGCTAAGCTGCTCCGAATCACCCGTTATCGTTACAATAATGTTCCTTACGATAACAATGGTAAGTATTTCTTCATCAAGGACGGTTCCACTGTATGGAATCCAGGATGGCAGCCGGTACGCACCGAACTCGATTCCTATGAATGCCGTCATGGCATGGGTTACAGCATCTTCAAGGGATCCAAGGATAACGTAGACGCTGAAGTCACGACCTTCGTTCCGCTGAATGATACCTGTGAAGTCACAAAAGTCACACTGACAAACAACAGCTCCGCCGCAAAGGATCTCCAGTTATACTCCTATGTCGAATGGTGCCTGTGGAATGCGGATGACGATGAGCGCAACTTCCAGCGCAATCTGTCCACTGGTGAAGTGGAAGTCATCGACTCCACCATCTTCCATAAGACAGAGTATCGCGAGCGCAGAAATCACTACGCAATCTTCTCGGTAAATGAGAAGGTAGACGGCTTCGATACTGCCCGCGATCAGTTCCTCGGCTTCTATAACGGGCCAGATCATCCCGATGCAGTACTGAACGGTGCCTGCACCAACTCCGTAGCTTCCGGATGGTCACCGATCGCAGCGCATCAGCTGAATGTATCGCTCGAACCAGGTGCTTCAAAAACATTCATCTTCACCCTCGGATATATTGAAAATCCGGATGATGATAAGTGGGAAAGCTATGGCATCGTCAAGAAAGATAAGGCTTGGGCAATGCTCGATCGCTATCAGACCGTCGATCAGGTTGACGCAAAGCTTGCGGAGCTGAAGGAATTCTGGACAGATCTGTTATCCAACTATCATGTAGAAACTGCAGATGAAAAGGTTAACCGGATGGTCAACATCTGGAACCAGTATCAGTGCATGGTCACCTTCAACTTCAGCCGTTCCGCTTCCTACTATGAATCCGGTATCGGCCGAGGAATGGGCTTCCGTGATTCCAACCAGGATCTGCTTGGCTTCGTGCATATGATTCCCGATCGCGCAAGAGAGCGCATTATCGATATCGCAAGCACACAGTTTGAAAACGGCAGCGCATATCATCAGTATCAGCCGCTCACCAAGAAAGGTAACTCCGACATCGGAAGCGGCTTCAATGATGATCCGCTGTGGCTGATTGCCGGAACCTCTGCCTATGTCAGAGAAACCGGTGACACTTCCATTCTGGAAGAACTTGTTCCGTTCGATAATGATGTGTCCAAGGCACAGCCGCTTCTCGAACACCTGAAGCGTTCCTTCGACTACATCGTTACGCATAAAGGTCCGCACAACCTTCCGTTAATCGGCCGTGCCGACTGGAATGACTGTCTGAACCTGAACTGCTTCAGTGCACATCCAGGTGAGAGCTTCCAGACCTTCGGTCCTTCTGAAGGACCGGTTGCGGAATCTGTATTCATCGCTGGCATGTTTGTGAAGTATGGAAATGAGTATGCGGATATCTGCGAACTCATGGGTCAGCCGGAAGAGGCAGCCCGGGCTCGCGAAGAAGTTGCCAAGATGAATGAAGCAGTCCTCAAGGATGGCTGGGATGGCGAATGGTTCGTACGTGCCTATGATGCTTATTCCAACAAAGTCGGTTCTCACGAATGTGAGGAAGGACAGATCTTCATTGAACCGCAGGGATTCTGTGTTATGGCTGGAATCGGTGTAGAAGAAGGACTTGCGCAGAAAGCCATGGACTCCGTAGAAGCGAAGCTCGACACCAAGTACGGTATCATGATCCTTCAGCCTTGCTATACCAGATATCATCTGGAGCTTGGTGAAGTCTCCTCCTATCCTCCCGGATATAAGGAGAACGGCGGTATCTTCTGCCACAATAACCCGTGGGTTTCCATCGCTGAAACGGTAGTCGGTGACGGTAACCGGGCCTTTGAAATCTATAAGAAGACCTGCCCTGCCTATATCGAAGACATCAGCGAAGTACATTGCACAGAACCTTACGTTTACAGCCAGATGGTTGCCGGAAGAGATGCGAAGTTCTTCGGCCAGGGAAAGAACTCCTGGCTCACCGGAACTGCCGCATGGACCTTCACCGATATCTCCCAGTACATTCTCGGTGTCTATCCGACACTGAAGGGTCTCTCAGTGAACCCTTGTGTACCAGAAGGCTTCGGCGATTTCTCCGTAACCAGAAAGTACCGTGGCGTAAAGTACAACATCTCCGTCAAGAACCCCAACGGCGTTCAGAAAGGCGTTGTCTCTCTGAGTGTCGATGGAACACCGGTAGAAGGACATGTAATTCCTCTTACCGCAACTGAGGGTGAAGTTAACGTAGAAGTTGTCATGGGTTAACCCAAGCAATACCAAATTAAAGCATATGGCGCACATCACCATATGCTTTTCTTTTGTCCATGAAAAAAACCACCTGAGAAATCAGATGGTTTTTGCATGATGACTTACTTCTTAGCAGCCTTCTTTGCCGGTGCCTTCTTCGCCGGAGCCTTTGCAGGAGCAGCGGAGAGAGCCTTGACATTATAGAATGCCTTCTTGCCCTTATAATCAGCGACAGGACCGAGTTCTTCTTCGATTCTCATCAGCTGGTTATACTTCGCAATACGATCTGTACGGCTCATGGAACCGGTCTTGATCTGGCCTGCGTTTACACCAACAACGAGGTCGGAGATTGTGGTATCTTCGGACTCACCGGAACGGTGGGAAACAACTGCTGTATAGGAAGCTTCCTTCGCCATTTCGATTGCGTCGAGAGTTTCGGTCAGTGTACCGATCTGGTTAACCTTGATCAGAACAGCGTTTGCGACACCGAGTTCAATACCCTTCTTGATGTAAGTGGTATTTGTAACGAACAGGTCATCACCAACGAGCTGAACCTTGTCGCCCAGACGATCTGTGAGCTTCTTCCAGCCATCCCAGTCATTCTCTGCCAGGCCATCTTCGATGGAGATCAGAGGATACTTGTTGACCCATGTCTCGAGGAGATCGATCATCTCATCGCTGGTCTTCTCGCCTTCGCCGGAACGAGCGAGGATGTACTTCTTCTTCTTTGCATCATAGAACTCACTGGAAGCGAGGTCCATCGCGAAGGAGATGTCATCACCGAGCTTGTATCCTGCAGCCTTAACTGCTTCAACCATGAGCTCGAGCGGTCCTTCGTTGCCATACTTCTCAAGGGGTCCCTTACCGCCAGGTACGCAGGATGGCGCATAGCCGCCTTCGTCACCAACAGCAGTGTTATAACCATACTTCTTGAGAACGGTCTTGAGAGCAGCGAATACTTCAGCACCCATACGGATTGCTTCACGAACTGTCTTCGCGCCAACCGGCATGATCATGTATTCCTGGCAGTCTGCTGCAGAATCCGCATGCTTACCACCATTGAGGACGTTCATCATCGGAACCGGGAGAACCTTTGCATTGGCACCGCCGATATACTTGTACAGCGGCATTCCATAGTAGTCAGCCGCTGCGCGGGCAACTGCCAGGGAAACAGCCAGTGTCGCATTAGCACCGAGCTTGGACTTGAACTCTGTTCCATCGAGATCGATCATGATCTTATCGATTTCGCTCTGGCATGTAACATCCAGGCCGATGATCTTCGGAGCGATGATCTTATTGACGTTGTTGACAGCCTTCAGTGTTCCCTTACCGCCGAAACGCTTCTTGTCGCCGTCACGAAGCTCAAGAGCTTCTCGTTCACCAGTGGAAGCACCGGACGGAACGATGGCACGTCCGAACGCACCGGACTCTGTGGTAACTTCCGCTTCAACAGTCGGGTTACCACGGGAATCAATTACTTCACGAGCATAAACACTAACGATATAAGGCATTAATAATTTTCCTCCTTCAATACCTTCGTTTATTTCAGAAGACGTTGTCTTCCAGAAACCTTATTTGGTTGCGTCGATGATTTCCTTGAAGGAATCAACCTTCAGGGAAGCTCCACCGATCAGAGCGCCGTCGATATCCGGGCAGGCCATATAGGACTTGATGTTGGTCGGCTTAACACTTCCGCCGTACTGAATACGAACAGCTTCAGCAGTAGCCTCATCATAGAGCGCCTGAACCGTATCACGAACGAGCTTGCAGCAGTTCTCTGCAGTTGTCTCATCTGCAGACTTTCCGGTTCCGATTGCCCAGATCGGCTCATAAGCGATAACCATCTTTGCAACTTCTTCACCAGTTAATCCAGCAAGAGAACCAGCCAGCTGGCTCTTGATGACATCTGCAGTTTCTCCAGCATCATACTGTGCTTCGGTCTCACCAATGCAGAGAATCGGGATAATGTTATCCGCAAGAAGTCTCTTTGCCTTAGCAGCACATGCAGCATCTGTTTCCGCATAGTACGTACGACGCTCACTGTGACCGATAATGCAGTAGGTAATTCCAACTTCCTTCAGCATCGGAACAGAAACTTCACCAGTATAAGCACCGGAATCCTTTTCGTTGCAGTTCTCTGCCGCAATGATCAGGTTCTTCGCATTCTTTACACAGACATCCAGGTCAACAAACGGAGCACCGACACCATAGTCCGCTGCTTCTTCCCCTGTAAGAATCTGCTCAATCCCCTTCATGAATTCTTCTGCTTCAGAAGGGGTCTTGTTCATCTTCCAGTTACCGACAATAATAGGTTTTCTTGCCATAGTATTACTTCTCCGGGATAATCGCTACACCCGGGAGCTCCTTTCCTTCCATGTATTCAAGAGAAGCACCGCCGCCAGTGGAAATGTGGCTGAACTTCTCAGCGAAGCCGAGGTTCTTAGCTGCGCTTGCACTGTCGCCGCCGCCAATAATGGTGGTTGCGCCATCAAGCTCTGCCAGAGTCTTGCAGATCTCTTCGGTTCCCTTTGCGAAACGAGGATCTTCAAAGACACCCATCGGTCCATTCCAGAATACTGTCTTTGCGCCTTCCAGCTGAGCCTGGAAATTCTTGACTGTTTCTTCACCGATATCGAGACCCATGAAGCCGTCATCAATCTGACCAGCCTTTACGGTCTTGATCTCTGTCGGATTGGAGAAATCGTTTGCTTCAACGGTATCAACCGGCAGGAACAGTTTTCCTTCGCCCTTGTCGAGGAATTCCTTCGCAAGATCCTGCTTGTCAGCTTCGAGCAGAGATGTACCGATCTTTCCGCCTACTGCAGAAGCGAAGGTATAAGACATACCGCCGCCGATCAGAACTTTGTCTGCAATCTTGAGCAGGTTGTCGATGACACCGATCTTATCGGAAACTTTCGCGCCGCCAAGAATCGCAACGAACGGACGCTGCGGATCATTAAGCGCCTTTCCGAGAACGTTGAGTTCCTTCTCAACGAGGAAACCAACTGCAACTTCTTTCAGGTTGGACGGAATACCGACGGTGGAAGCGTGAGCTCTGTGAACGGAGCCGAATGCATCTTCTACAAATGCATCACCGAGGCTTGCCCAGTAAGCACCAAGTTCCGGATCGTTCTTGGACTCACCCTTTTCATAACGGGTATTCTGCATCAGAACGATGGAGCCTTCTTCTTGTGCCTTGACCGCGTTTTCAAGTTCTTCACCGCGTGTTGCATTCACGAAGGTAACAGGCGCATCCTGTACTTCCGCTAAACGCTTGGCAACGATGCTCATATCATTCTTTGCCTTGTCCTCATCCGTCTTAACCTTTCCGAGATGGCTCAAGAGCAATACTTTTGCGCCATTTTCCGTCAGGTAGTTGATGGTAGGAAGCGCTGCCTGAATACGGTTATCATCCGTAATGACATCTCCCTTGTGGGGAACGTTAAAATCTACACGAACAATGACGTGCTTTCCCTTAACGTCCAGATCCCTAACAGTAACCTTAGACATAAAATTATAAATCTCCTCCTTTTTAGCCCCCTAATTATATCATCTGGCCTCTCAAGCAGTAAACGAAGTTTCCTTCAAATCTTCGTGAAGTTCAGGCGAAATATCACATACCGCTCACTTTGAAGAAGGAATTGACTCGGTCTCAATCATAAAGCGAACCGAACCAGTGGTTCCTTCTGTGATTCCTGAGAAGTTGTCATAGCTTCCATCCGCCTGCGTTACTGCCTGCGCACGGTGAATCAGATCACGGAATTCCCCGCCACCAAGCCGAGTCAGTTCCTGAATTCCTTCTTTATTGAATGTGTTGAAACCATCGGAGAGTGCATTCACACCATCCAGGATTGCCTGATATCCTTCCTTCATGGCATTGCCAGCTTCCGGAAGTCTGGCGGCGCCTTCCTTAAGCTGTACCGTTCCGTCATACACCTGCTCTACACCATCCACGTACGCAGACATACCTTCCTTCAATGCCTTTGAACCACTCGCAAGTGCAGAGACCCCGCTTTGAAGTGCTTCAATGAGTTCAGGAAGTTCTTCAAAGGAGCTCATCCCTTCCTGCATGGCCTGAAGGTAAGTCAGTATCGCATTTACTTCCATGGAGAGTGCAGTCAATGCCGTTCCATACGCAGTTAATGTCGTGGAAATCGTTGAATCCTCCGGAACCGCAGAAAGCTCCGGGACCGTGATGGAACCAAATACGGAAGGAAGGTTGGAATAGTAGTTCAACATCGTTTCGATTGTTTCTTTTGTCTGAGAGTCTGTATCTTCAGACAAAAGCTGTGAACGAATCGCCTCAAGCTGTTCTTCCGTTAAGCTGACATAGCCCTCAGAAAGTGACGCTTTGGCATATTCCAGAGATTGCTTTGTTTGTGATGCTTCTCCATAGAACGTCACAAGTTCGGTATAACTTGCGGAAAGATCTGCTAATATCCCGCTCAGAGCTGCCAGCTCTAGTGGGAGATCACTGATCGCCGCCTGTAACTGTGCCAGCTGTTCCTGCTGTTCTTCGCTCGGTTCCTCGTTGAATGCGGAGCTGTCAATTGCGGAAAGCGACTGGTTCAGTTGTTCCAATCCCTTCACAAGAGAACACATGCCATCTTCCAGATCATCAGAATATCCATTCAATGTTTTTAACCCATCGCTCAATAACCCGATCGCATTCCCAAGTTCACCGACTCCGTCATTATATTGAACAAGGTAGTCCTGGTATTCTGTCATCCCATCCTTCAGTTTGGTTGTTCCTTCACTCAGCTTATTCGCCGCATCCTGAAGAGAGTTCATATCATCTGCGAGCTCTTCCATATCAGAAAAGTCGCTCTCTTCCACATCTTCCAATAATCCAGCAGTGAATACCGTTGTTGTGAAATCGAGTTCAAAGTCTCTCACATCCGCTTCCAGTTCCACATAGGAAGGAAGATCAATATCTTCTGTGAGTTCGCTTCGTTTCAAACGAAGCGCTTCTTCCATACCGGGAAACGCAATCCCCACAACCGCATCCGTACCGGACAGACTGATTACTTTCCCGTTTTCCACCGATACATTTTGAATATGGTCATTCAGCGGTATAAGTGTTATGGCAGTAAAGGGAATCGGAACACTGAAGGAAGTTCCTTTGACCGTGGTCAGAATTGAGGTGTTGTTTTCATAGTCAAAGCGAATCCGAAGATGTCCGCTTTTCCCAGCCAGCATAGAAGCTGCGATCGGCGCATCATCAAGAAAGTAACTGATTCTTACGCCCACCGGAAGCTCTTCCTGGGAGGTTCCTTTATAGTGAATCTCCTCCCTAAAGTTCTCAAAGATCACCTGCTGATCTTCCAGAATCACAAATTCTTCTCCCCCTTCGGTAGTTCTGAGATCCGAAAGAAGACTGTGATCTTCCACAAACTCTGTTTCCGGAAGATTAGAAAGAACCACTTCCACAGTGACAGTGTTTGGAGTACCCGTCGGATCTGCTTTTACGGTTACTGTTTCTTCCTTATGCTCCGCTGGAGCAGACGTATAGGAGGTTGGCAGTGTGAAGGTTTCTTCGGTTGTATCTACAGGCTCCGAATGAATTGGAAGCGGTGTTTCGGCCGCATCCGCACAGCCGGCCGCACACAGCATCGCCGCAAGCAGCATACATGCGTTTCGTTTTGTCTTATTCCACATTTTTCAGCGCCTCCTCCATCGCAACCATCCGAATCTTCCGGTATTCCAATAATGCGACGACTGCATAGGATGTAATTCCGATCACCACGGTAAGAATATTCGTTGATGAATCCATATGAATTGGAAGCCATCCGGAAATCATCTCCCGCATCATGTTTTCAAACACGGGAACCATGACCGCAGAAAGAATCGGAACGGAAAGAACCATGGATAGAATTACAACTATCGTCGTAGAAACGATATAGATTAATGAAACTTCGCCATCGGTATAACCGAGTATTTTAGTAAGAGAAATGGCATTCGCATTTTTCTCAATGATCATACGTGACAATAGATAAATCAGAATGAGATACATGATGACCGCAAAGCCATCCACCATATACATCATGTCTCCCATGGAGACTTCCAGTTGGCGGGAGGTCTTGGTCAATGCTTCTTCATCGATGACCGTTCCAATATATTCCTTTGGGATATCCGTAATCGGCGTATCACTGAAATAGCCGACAAAGGTAGAATCCCCCAGATCAAAGATCCGGTTCAGATCCTGTTTCGGTAAGAAGGCCACAACAGCACCCATGTAATCCGCAACCCCATCCACATGGAATTCGTATACTTCATCGGAATACTGTTTCAACAACGTGATCGTATCCCCGGTGTGAATCGAATACTTTTCCGCATACGCACTGGATATATAAAACTGCCCCTGGTCCATCGGAAGCTGGATATAGCGGCTGTGTTCATCAATTCCATACAACATCACTTCATCACTTCGGATTCCCGGCGTCTCCGGTGTTTCCAGAACATAAGCACTGAACTTCTCCGCCGTACTGTTTTCCGTTTCCACATCATTAAAGTAAGTAAGAATATCTCCCAGTTGCTTGAGACTTGAACTGGAGGAATCGGTAAGACTTAAAGGCACATTCAATACATACTGATACCGGGCAATCAGATTTCCTGTGATACTTTCTTCAAAGTATTCCAGAAGCTTTGGCAGCTGCATTCCAAACATCATCAACATATTCGCAAACAGGATTCCGACAAACAGCAGCGCATAACTCCCCAGGTTCTGCAACACAATGCGCAGACGATAGCGGGAAAGAATTGGAAGATGATGGGGAAGGAAAAATGCCCGGCGGTTTTTTCTGCCGGAAAGATCATGGCGCAGAAAACGTAATGGTGAAAGCCGCAGTGCCCGCATCAAGGCAACACCTGTGACGATGACCATAATGGCGCAGGGAATCAGTGTGGTTTTCCAGAATGCCTCACTGTTCCATACCGTTACATACGTAGGCAGACTGTAGCTTCCGTAATACATGTCTGCCGCAACTTCCTTAAATACGGTATAGCCAAGAATATTGCCCACAAGGGCCGCCGCGATCGTCACTGCCGCCGGCATAGTCATATAGTGAAAAAACAGTTCCCTGCGGGTATAACCGGACGCAAGCAGTGTTCCGATGACGGACGACTCCTTCCGTATCGTATCTTTAATTGTCACAGTGAACACAAATGCGACGATTCCCATGATGATATAAAGCAGCGCTTCCATCATTGCCTTATCCGAGCCCATATCCTCCCCGGTAAAGGTAATCGCCTGATTCTCATATTGAGGAACGTAATCTTCTAACGTAACGATTTCACGAAGTTCCTTCAGAAATTCTTCCGAACGCTCTGCCGGTGAAACAGGCGCCGTATTATAAGTCCATGCGTAGTTGTATGTAACTTCTTCCATCGAGTCAAAGGCATTCTGTGTAATAACTCCCACTCCAAACATGACCGAGTCAAACATCATATCCGAGTTATTTTCAAAAAGGCAGCTGTAGTCCGGAAGCGCGACCAGTCCGCTGATCTTCCATGTTCGCTCCATTGCCTCGATCGCATCTCCAACGGTAAGTCCGTTATTATCCGCATACATGCGGTCTACCGCAATCTCATCATTCGTCTGCGGCAATTCCCCTTTCATAAGACAGATCAGATTGACTTCTTCACGGATCGGATAGATTCGCATCTTTCCCCCATGAACCAGTTCTTCTTCACTGTAGTAAAGCGGATATAATGAAACCCCAGCCGCAGCGATCTGTTTCTTCTGTGCGTTATTTAACTCATTACGAACCCGGAAATGTCCGTCTTCGACATGATATTTTTCAAATCCTTCGTTATAGGCGATGATCATGGAGTTATCTGCCACCAGAAATCCCGACACAAAGGAAATACTCATCAGTATCAACAGGAAAATTACCGCGTATTTTCCAAAGTCGGACCGCAGTTCACGCGCAAAGCGTTTTCGAAGTGGATTGCGTTTGTTCGCACTCATTCCCAATCCAGCTCCCTTGCGGCGATCTTATGTTCATTACGATATTCTTTGCGGATCATACCATCTCTTAAATGAACTACCCGATCTGCCATACCCTTGATCGCTTCATTATGCGTAACGATGATTATGGTATTGCCATAGGTCTGATTTACCGTTTCAATCAGCTGAAGAATATCCTTGGAAGTAGCGTAGTCCAGCGCTCCCGTCGGTTCATCGCAAAGCAGAATATCCGGATTCTTGATAATTGCCCGGCCGATGGAAGTACGCTGCTGCTGCCCACCGGACAGCTGATCCGGCAGCTTATCCTGATGTTCACGTAACCCAAGCACATCGAGCAGTTCTTCAATATTCAAAGGATGATTGGATAGATACGCTCCCACCTCGATATTCTCCCGCACGGTCAGATTGGGAATCAGGTTATACATCTGGAAAATATAGCCGAGATGATTTCTGCGATAGAGTGACAACTGCCTGCGATTCATCTCTTCCATCGACTCCCCTTCAATAATGATTTCGCCGCTGTCTGCCCGATCGATTCCGCCAATGATATTCAATAATGTAGATTTCCCCGATCCTGAGGGTCCTAACAGCACAACCAGTTCGCCATGTTCCACGGAAAGATTGATTCCCTTCAGAACCTCTGTGCGGGTTTCGTTTTTTCCATAAGACTTTCGTATCTCCCGTAGTTCCAGAAACATGTGCGTCACCTCATAAGTTAGTAGTAGCTAACTTACAATACAGGAAGTGTGTTAACTTTTCAAGGGTACCTTACAAATACTGTGATCCTGAAAGACAGGTGTAAAATAGGAGCCATGGAAAAGTTTCGAACCATTTTCTTTCGTATCATCGGCATCATGTTTCTACTCACTGGTGCATTCCTGCTTGTCACTTCCTTCGAGCGCATCATTCATGAGTTCCGGCTTGTAGTTCTGGTTCTCTTCCATCTGTTGTTTGGCATTCTTCTCACGTCTCAGGCCAATCGGATCGCCGCATCCTTCCCAAAACAGACTGTTCTTCAGAAAACCATCAACCGAAGAATTTTATTATTCAATCTGTTTCTTATCGTTTACCTCATCACCGCGGCCTATGTGGCGGTTTCCGCAGAACTTCATGGACGTGATATGCGGATGGTCATGATCTATGAAGCGATCAGTTTCGCGGCCGTCATCGGAGCTTATATCTACCTATTGTCACAGATCATCACCCAGAAGAAAAATACCCGGATTCAGGATCCATTAATCGGTGCCCAACCAATCTTCGAACAGAATACCGAGTTTGCGTTTCTTTCAAAGGAAGCTCATCCGGAAAAGGACTCCTATCTTGTCGGAACGCTCCGGGGACCAGTCAAGGCCGGCGACACCGCCTGGCTTCTGCATCTTGGCTTCATTCAGAAAACAGAAGTTACCGCAATCGAATATACTGCTTCTTCCACCATCATTCATGTAAAGGACCTTCCTGAAACCGACTACAATGACTTCATTCTGACCAGCCGGATTCCCTATCACTTCCATCATGGCGTCAATGCGGAAATCCCGGTTGCCAACGCAGAACTTTCCGCATTACTTACCATCCACCATGGGAAATCCATCCCGCATGAGATCATCGCACGTCTATGCTGGCTGCTCAGTCACAGCACTTTCTTAGTCCGGGTATCTCCCAAAGACAACACCGATACATTCGCGAAAAAGCTGAATCAATGGCTGTTTGGATACAGTGGGTTATACAATGCGGGAACCGTGTCCCGGGAAGATGACTCTGAAACACTGTATGCAGTCTATACCGACTGGGATGCATTCACACGCATGCAGAAATCGCCAGACAGTCAAAGTACAGAACACGATCTTGCGATGATTCTTACCTTCCAGCAAATTCTGACCGTACTTCAGGAAATGAAAGTCGGCCTGGTCATTAATCCGTTTGGCCCGGATTCCTTCTCCTTCCCATATCCGGTCCTTGATGAAATTCGCCACCTGGATTGGTATCGACGGGAGTTTGAGAAAAAGGAACAGAGCTAAAAAAATAATGCCGCGATGAGCTCACGGCATTTCTATTCAAAAGCGTCTAGCGGCGGAGACAATCAGATCTACTGCCTGATCAATTCCCAATACCCCTGTATCAACGCATAGTGCGTAGGAAGAAGCGTCACCCCACTTCTTATCCGACACGCTGTTGTAATATGCAGAACGTTCTTTATCTGCTTTGAGAATCCTCTCTCTGGCTTTTTCTTCCGACACATGGTCACGTTTTTTCACCCGTTCCACCCGCTCTTGAAGCGAAGAAGAGACAAAGACAGAGAATACGTGTTTTTCACGAAGAATGGTATCCGCATTACGTCCGACAATGACACAGCTTCCAAGAGAGCCGATCTTTTCAATCACTTCCCGCTGAAGCGCAGCTGCCATGGATTCCATCGACACAAATGGCGCATCACTGATTAATGCCCCAGAAGCGATACTGGCACGAATTGGTTTTTCATCAATCTCTTCCAGATAATCCATTGAGAGAAACCCTTCTTCCTTCGCCATGCGATCCAGAATTTCCTTGTCATAATATGGAATTCCAAGCTTCTCTGCGACTGCTTTTCCAACCGTTCTTCCACCTGAACCAAACGAGCGCCCAATCACAACGATTACCCCGTCATGATCTGCGGATGGAAGCGATACGGATGACTCACTACTGATCTCTCTTGTCTCAGTTCTTCCTTCTGCCATCTTCGCATCCAGTTCACGGAATGCGGAGAAGATAAACCATGCGGCAAGCACAAAGGTTAAAAGATCCGATACCGGCATGGAGTAAAGCACGCCATCCAAGCCAAACCACCTTGGCAGCAATAAGGCAAATCCTACTCCGAATACCACTTCACGAATCATTGAAATTGTAGTGGACTCCTTTACCTTGCCAAGAGACTGCAGATAGATGAAGGCGCCTTTATTGACGAGTGCCAGCACCATCATACAGAGATAGGTACGGAAACACTTCACCGCAAATGTGGTATAGAAGCTGCTTTCATGCGCAGCACCGAATAACGCGATCAATTGCTTTGGGAACCCCTCCGCAATAATCGTCGCCACCACTCCGACAAGCGCCTCGAGTACAAGCAGTTTCTTAAAGAGTTCCTTTACCCGATCATGGCGACCCGCTCCGGTATTATATCCGGCAATCGGTGCACAGCCTGCAGCAGCCCCAATACAGATCGAAATCACAATCTGGAAAAACTTCATAACGATACCGATTACCGCCATGGGAATCTGGCTGTATTCCACCTGGGAGAAGATCGGATCCAATGCGCTGTACTTTTGAACCATGTTGTTGACGGCAGCCATGGATGCGACCAGGCTTGCCTGTGACAGGAACGATGTCGCGCCCATGGGAATATAGGTCTTCATCAGTGACGTATGAAGATGGAATGCTTCCCTTGAAAGTTTCATCGTCTTCATATGCCTGAGATACCAGATGGAAAGCACAGCGGTAAGCACCTGTCCAAGAACGGTCGCAACCGCAGCCCCCATCATTCCCCAACGGAAACCGTAAATCATGATCGGGTCAAGAATGATATTGGTAATCGCGCCGGCGGTAGAAGCGATCATCGCAAAGCGGGGATCACCATCCGAACGGATAATCGGATTCATTGCCTGACCAAACATATAGGCCGGGATACCCAAAGTGATCCACAGGAAGTATTCCTGGGCGAATTGATAAGTAGTCTCATTAACTGCTCCGCCAAAGAAGACAAGGATCGGATTGCGTAACAGCAGATAAACCGCCATAAGTATGACGGAAATCCCAATGACATTCACCACTGCCGATCCGACGATATCCCTGGCTTTTTCCGGTTGTTTTGCGCCAAGGGAAATGGACACAAAGGTACATGCGCCATCCCCGATCATAACCGCTAGTGCAAGCGCAATCACGGTCAAAGGATATACGACGGTATTCGCCGCATTACCATACGATCCAAGATAGGACGCATTCGCAATAAAGATCTGGTCCACAATGTTGTATAACGCTCCGACCAGAAGCGAAATAATGCATGGGACCGAGTATTTCCGCATCAGCTTGCCCAATGGCTGCTGTTCCAGAAACCCATTCCTGTTTTCATTCATTCTCTCATTCCTCCTTTGGAGTGTTCTGCCAAAGCCAGGACAACATAAAATGCGTAAGTCCGAACCCAGATACTGCCCGGTCTTACGCATGAAAATGCTGCTCAGCGATTTGCATTTTAGCATGACACTTTTTTGAAATTCAAGAAATTCTGAAAGAGATTTCAACAAAACAGGTACTGCAGCAGAGACGACTTTAATAAAAAAACTCAACAACCGGATGATAGCAGAGCTTATTTATAAAGTTACTGTGGGTAACGAGATTGTGGCGGTTTAGAAAGTAGTATAAGCACATAATACCCATAGGTTATTCGTCAAGAAGCAGCAGATATGGTTCCTTTTGCTTCTTTCTTTCGCGCCTCTATGCGCGAAAGAAAGAGAAAGAAAGAAGCGAAAGGAGATAGTGACAAGCATTAACGTTGAGTTTAAAGAACTGGATCACGTGAGATGGGCAACCAAAAAAAGCTCATAAAAATGTGGCCTCCATGATGGAAGCCACATTCTACTTTGAAACTGAATTACTCTTCGTCGAGCTTCGGTCCAGCTGCGACCAGTGCCTTACCAGCATCATTGGTCTCATACTTGTGGAAGTTCTTAATGAACCGTCCAGCCAGATCCTTTGCCTTTTCATCCCATTCGGAAGCGTTAGCATAGGTATCACGAGGATCGAGGATGTTGGTATCAACACCCGGCAGTTCGGTCGGTACTTCAAAGTTGAAGTAAGGAATCTTCTTTGTCGGAGCCTTGAGAACATCACCATTCAGGATCGCATCGATGATTCCACGGGTATCCTTGATAGAGATACGCTTGCCGGTTCCATTCCAGCCGGTGTTAACGAGGTATGCCTTCGCACCACTCTTCTGCATCTTCTTGACGAGCTCTTCACCATACTTTGTCGGATGGAGTTCGAGGAACGCCTGTCCGAAGCATGCGCTGAAGGTCGGAGTCGGCTCTGTAATTCCACGCTCGGTTCCTGCCAGCTTAGCGGTGAAGCCGGACAGGAAGTAGTACTGTGTCTGTTCCGGATCAAGGATGGAAACCGGAGGCAGAACGCCGAATGCATCAGCAGAAAGGAAGATGACATTGTCAGCCGCAGGACCGGAAGAAGTCGGACGAATCTTCTGTACGATCTTTTCGATATGGTCGATCGGGTAGGAAACACGAGTGTTTTCTGTAACGCTCTTGTCTGCGAAGTCGATCTTTCCTTCATCATCTACTGTAACGTTCTCGAGGAGCGCGTCACGACGGATTGCGTTGTAGATATCCGGTTCGGAATCCTTATCAAGGTTGATAACCTTTGCATAGCAGCCGCCTTCCAGGTTGAAGACGCCGTTGTCATCCCATCCGTGTTCATCATCGCCGATGAGCAGACGCTTCGGATCAGTGGAAAGTGTTGTCTTACCTGTTCCGGAAAGTCCGAAGAAGATTGCGGTGTTTTCACCTTCCATGTTGGTGTTGGCGGAGCAGTGCATGGAAGCCATACCCTTGAGCGGGAGGTAATAGTTCATCATGGAGAACATACCCTTCTTCATTTCGCCGCCATACCATGTGTTCAGGATGACCTGCTCACGGCTGGTGATATTGAAGGCAACTGCTGTCTCAGAGTTGAGACCGAGTTCCTTATAGTTTTCAACCTTTGCCTTGGAAGCGGTATAAACTTTGAAATCCGGGACAAAGTTCGCTTCTTCTTCCGGTGTCGGCTTGATGAACATATTTCTTACGAAATGTGCCTGCCATGCGACTTCCATAATGAAGCGGACAGCCATACGTGTATCCTTGTTGGCACCGCAGAACGCGTCAACGACATACAGCTTCTTGTCGGAAAGTTCCTTAACTGCCAGATCCTTGAGGATAGCCCAGTTTTCTTCGCTTAACGGATGGTTGTCATTAGGATATTCCGGTGTGTTCCACCAGACGGTATCCTTGGAATTCTCGTCTACGACAATATATTTGTCCTTAGGAGAACGGCCGGTGTAAATACCGGTCATGACATTCACTGCGTCGAGCTCGGTCAGCTTACCCTTTTCGTAGCCTTCGAGTTCCGGCTTCATCTCCTCTTCGAACAGGAGTTCATAGGAAGGATTGTATACAATCTCCTTCGCGCCGGTAATGCCATACTGTGTTAAATCAATGCTCATGTTTCGTTACCCTCTTTCTTCGGTTTCTTGTTAGAACGCGCAAACCGATTTCACGCGTAATTGTATATTCTTTTTACCCCTTTTGAAATAGACAATAGGGATTTTTCGCCAAAAGTTCAGCAGGTCGTGAAGTTTCATATCATTTTCACAAAACCCCTTCTGCCTCATTTCAGCAAAAATACTGCCGGTCATTCCGACAGTATCTGAGTTTGTTATGCGCCGAAAATCTTCAGCATGAATCCTGCAGCTACAGCAGAACCGATGACACCGGCCACATTGGGTCCCATCGCATGCATGAGAAGATAGTTGTTCGGATTGGCTTTCTGGCCTTCCATCTGGGATACACGTGC
The DNA here is from genome assembly GCA_017469355.1 of Solobacterium sp. Taxonomy (GTDB): domain Bacteria; phylum Bacillota_I; class Bacilli_A; order Erysipelotrichales; family Erysipelotrichaceae; genus Bulleidia. The sequence goes on from JAFUGM010000056.1 coordinate 29,491, forward strand.
TGCCATCGGTACAGCAGATACACCTGCCGAACCAATCAGCGGGTTTACCTTTCCGCCAGTGACCTTATACATGATTTTTCCGATCAGAAGTCCACCAACGGTAGAGAAGCTGAACGCAATAAGACCAAGCACAACGATCTCAATCGTACGCACAGTAATGAAGGTGGACGCAACTGCCTTGGCTCCAACACTGATGCCAAGGAAGATAATGACGATATTGGTCAATGCGTTCTGGGCTGTATCGCTGAGTCGATCTGTTAAGCCTGTTTCCTTTAACAGATTCCCAAACATCAACATACCGACAAGCGGAGCAGTATCCGGAATCAGAAGGACGACAAAGATCGTTACGGCAATCGGGAAGACAATACGTTCTGTCTTGGTTACCGTACGTGTCTGCTTCATGACGGTTTTCCGTTCTGTTTCCGTTGTCACAAGACGCATTAACGGCGGCTGAATCATCGGAATCAGAGCCATGTAGGAATATGCCGCAATTGCGATTGCGGGAAGATATTCCATCGCAAGTTTGGATGCAGTAAGAATCGCGGTCGGTCCATCGGCACCACCGATAACACCAATCGCCGCCGCTACTTTCGGATCAAATCCAAGCACCAGCGCCATCAGGAAGGCAGTAAAGATACCAAACTGTGCGCCCGCTCCCATTAACAGGGAGGATGGGTTAGCGATGAGTGGCCCAAAGTCTGTCATGGCACCTGTCCCAAGGAAGACCAGAGACGGATAAATACCATACTCTACACCCAGAGACAGATAATGAATAAGCCCGTCGGTCAAACCGGTACGAGGCAGGTTCGCAAGCAGTACACCAAATGCGATCGGAATCATCAGAAGCGGTTCATACTTCTTGTGAATACCGAGGTACAGCAGGAAACATGCGAACAGAATCATGATGAGATATCTAGGATCTTCAATGAGTCCCGCAAAGCCGGATTCCTCAAAGATCAGTTTCAGAATTTCGATTATATTCATCGCTTCACTCCTACTGAATTGTAGCGATCACCTGATCGGTCTGTACGGAAGCTCCCTTGTTTACGGTAATGGAAGTGATCGTTCCGGCACGCGGTGCCACAATTTCATTCTCCATCTTCATAGCTTCAAGGATGAACAGAATATCCCCTTCCTTGACTGCCTGATTTGCGGAGACTCTTACATCGAGAATGGTTCCTGGCATCGGAGCCTTAACCGGGTCTCCTGCTCCAGCGGGAGCCGCAGGTGCTGCTGCAGGTGCAGGAGCGGCAGGTGCTGTTTCCGCTGCCGGTGCAGGTGCAGCCGCGACAGGAGCCACAGGTGCTTCCGCGTTTCCAACAAATACCGCGGTCGCTTCTCCCTGTTCAACTTCTACTTCATATTTCTTTCCGTTTAATGAGATAACGTATTTCATGTCTGTTTCCCCCCCTTAGTCCAGTGCCTTGATGGACTTGAATATCAGCTGATTGAGCGGAATCTTTGTTTCATCCGATACGATTGCCATAAGGCATGCTGCTGTTTTTTCATCCACATCGTATAATGCGATTTCGCCGCCATAGACGGCTTCCTGTGTTCCGGTTTCCGCAGGGACTTCCACAGTTGAAGTTTCTGCCTTTACCGGTTCTTCCTTCGCTGTCTTTGCGCCAATGCTATCCGTCACTTTATTGATCAGGACAATAATGAACCACAGAAGACATAACATCAGGAAGACAATCAGGAATCCGGAAACCGCAATGATCAGCGCTCTTCCGGCACTCATAATCAAGCTGCCTCCTGGATGGTGTAGCTGACTTTCAGCGCCTTCTTCTCACTGCGTTCTTTCAGGAATGCTTCCGCCTGCTGAGGGAATGCGACATAACTCAGTACATCTTCTTCACTTTCCGCAAGATCGCCAAGGTAAGCCTTCGCCGCAGGGATTTCCGGCTCGATGGTATCATCGTACCGTCCTTCAATCGGCTTTTCATCGCCAAGGGCCTTCTTCATCAGTTCGTCACTGATCGGAGCCGGTGCGGTTCCATATTCGCCACGGCAGTATGCCTTAACTTCCTTGGAGATGAGCTTATAACGCTCTCCAGTCAGGACATTGGTTACCGCCTGGGTTCCAACCATCTGGCTCATCGGTGTCACAAGAGGAGGATAACCCATATCTTCACGAACTCTCGGTGTCTCCTCAAGTACCGCATCCAGCTGATCCAGCTTATCAACCGCAGTCAGCTGAGAAATCAGGTTGGATAACATACCACCCGGAATCTGATAATTCAGCGCATCAATCTTTGTTGTAAGCACGGACGGGTTGAGTCCGCCTTCCTTCAGGAAGCGGGCCTGTACCGGCTTGAAGTGGTCATTGATCTTCTGGCAGACTTTCAGATCGACGCCTGTGTCATAGTCCATTTCCTCAAGGGAATAAACTAACGACTCGGTGGACATATGAGAAGTGCCGCCGGAGAAGATGGAGATCGCGGTATCTACACCGTCTGCACCTGCTTCAATTGCCTTAAGCAGTGTCATCGGCGCAAGACCGGTTGTGGTATGAGAATGTACATATACCGGAATCTTGAGATCTTTCTTAAGTTCTGTAACCAGATCAAAACATGCCTTCGGACTCATGATTCCAGCCATATCCTTGATACAGATGGAATGGCAGCCCATGGACTCCAGTTTCTTTCCAAGTGCCACATAGCTTTCAAATGTGTGAACCGGGCTTGTGGTATAGCAGATGGTTCCCTGCGCATGGCCGCCGGCCTTAATGCACTCATCAATAGCAGTTGCCATATTCTGCGGGTCATTCAGCGCATCGAAGATACGGATAATATCGATTCCATTCTCTACAGACTTACGTACAAATGCACGTACTGTCTCATCGGAATAATGATGGTATCCGAGAATGTTCTGTCCCCGTAATAACATCTGAAGCTTTGTGTTCTTTACCTTAGAGCGTATAAAACGCAGTCTGTCCCAGGGGTCTTCATCCAGGTAACGCAGGCAGGAGTCAAATGTCGCTCCTCCCCAGACTTCCAGGGAATAATACCCTGCCTGATCCATGGTTTCGAGAATGTCCTCGAAATCGGATCTTGGCATACGTGTAGCGATCTGGGACTGATTCGCATCACGCAGCACAACTTCTGTAATATTGACTTTCTTTTTCATCCTTTTCATCTCCCGAAAAATCCAAATCCCCTCTACTATAATGTATTTTTTTAAAATTTGTTGGATATTTCGTTACTTTTTTCACGAGTTTTTTATCCTTTTTGGTTTACTATCGGTTTACTATGCGCAATGAATCGTTTCCAATTCACAAGTGGCCAATTTAGCGGGTGCGGAGCGCCCTCCTCTTATTGATGAATCAGGGCAGGTAAATTCTTTTTCCATAGACTTCATTTACTCTTCATTTCTCATCCAGATTGCTCACCCACAAGTAAAAAAGGACTGTGACAAGTGCCACAGCCCGGTTTGTGTTTCAGAGTTACTTGAAGTAGGAAATACCGTAGGTATTGACGATCGCATCCACCTTTTTCCCTGCCTTACATAACGGGCATTCATGGGAAGGTTTACTGTCATAGTCATCCAGAATTCCTTCGGTTGTGAATACCGACGCGATCGGATAGCCGAAACATTCATCGGTGGAAGCGAAGATCGCAGCGACGCCAGCGACTTCACCGCCATAGTAGCGCACCGCTTCAATACCGCCTTCAACGGTATATCCGGTCGTTACCGATGCCGCAAGAATCAGCACATGCTTGCCCTTGACCATCGGAATGATGTTGTCACGGAAAAGCAACTGGCTTCCGGTGGTATGCTCCGGAGTGATGACATAGATCGTGTTATGAATGTTGATGCTGGAAATACCGGATTTGGTAAGATCGCTTGCCATGCATGCGCCGACAACTTCGGTGCCATCCAGGCACAGAATCGTATCAATTACAGTAGAAGACTTATACTTCATCGCCAGCTGACGGGCAGCTGCACGCGCTTCCGAAAGACGATGCTTTGTGAAGGTAAGGTCGACGTAGTAGTTGATATGACTGTGGCTGGTTGCGAAGTGCCCCTTGGATACACGAAGCTTCAATGATCCGTTCGGATTGGGAAATTCCATATACTCTGCCATAATGATCCTCCTAGAAAGTTGTTAAGACTATTTTACCAAAAGATCGTATGTATGGGCTTTCATAATTTCGCTTCAAACACAAAAACGCAGTCATGCGACTGCGTTCTGCTTGAACTGTAAGTGAGATCAGTTATCCGGCCAGTTGCACAGCTGGTAATACAGCTGTTCATAGATTCCGGCGGACTGTTCCCAGGAGACGTCAGTATTCATGGCGCTCTTGATCAGTCCCTTCCATCCTGGCTTGTTGTCATAATACTGTTCCACTGCCCAACGGAGCGTGTAAACCATATCGTCCGCATTGACTGCCCAGAAACTGAAGCCATTTCCTTCTCCGGTATACTGGTTGAACGGATGTACGGTATCCTTCAGTCCGCCAGTCTCACGAACTAACGGCAGCGTTCCATAACGCATGGCGATCAACTGTCCGATTCCGCAAGGCTCATAGAGCGACGGCATCAGGAACAGATCACATCCGGCATAGATACGATGTGCGAGTTCTTCATTGTATCCACAATAGTAGACACCTTTGCCTTTATACTCGCTCTCCATCCACTTGAATGCATTTTCCGCATTCGCCTCACCTGTCCCAAGAACCACAAACTGAATATCCATTCCCATGATTTCCTGGAGACGATCGGTAATCAGATAGATTCCCTTCTGGTTGGTAAGACGGGAAACGATACCGATCATACAGACATCATTGGTTTCCTTGAGTCCCAGTTCCTTCTGCAGGGCAAGTTTGTTTGCCTTCTTACCGCTGACATAGCTGCGGGCATCATAGTTCTTTGCCAGAAGCTTATCGGTCTTCGGATTCCATTCAACGATATCGATACCGTTGACAATACCCCAGAGGTCATCTCTGCGGTAACGCAGGATGGAGTCCATCTTCTCACCATAAGTCTGTGTGAGAATTTCACTGGAATAGGTCGGGGATACCGTAGTGATCTTATCCGCATATACCAGACCTGCCTTCATGAAGGAGATGCCGGTATCGAACTTGATCGATCCGTTATCGTAATAGTAGTAATCCAACCCAAGACATGATGGCAACATATCAACACCGAAGTTGCCCTGGAATGCCAGATTATGAATCGTATAGACATGTTTGATCTGCTGGTATCTCTGATCATCCCCATAACATGCATGGCATAACAGCGGAATCATTCCGGTCTGCCAGTCGTTGGAATGGATGATGTTAGGCCACCAGTCGATGAAGTAAATCATGTCCAGTACCGCACGCTGGAAGAACGCAAACCGTTCTCCATCATCATCGTAGCCATACAGCCCATCACGCTCGAAGTAGAACTGATGTTCGATGAAGTAATACACAACTCCATCCACCGTAGTGGTGTAGTAGGTTGCCGGCTGATCAATCCATCCGGAATGGATCTGAATTGTTCCGATCCGCTCCAGCTGATCATAGTACTTCTCAATCACCTTCTTATACAGCGGAATGACAACACGCGCATCATGTCCGCGCTTTACCAGCGAATTCGGAAGGCTTGCCATAACATCAGCCAGACCTCCGGTCTTAATAAACGGAAGTGCTTCTCCGCCGACAAACAGTATTGATCTTCCCATAGTATTTCCTTTCCGTCAGATCCGGTCTCTGCGAGCTACATATACCGGAGCCGCATCGGTTCCTTCCAGTTTCTTGATGTGGTGAACAATTGCGTACTTATCCACAACAACATGATCAAGCTTCGCATTTTCACCAATATAAGCACCTGGCAGAAGAATGCAGTTCTTTACAGTTGCGCCCTTGCGTACGGTGCAGCCACGGCTGATGATGGAATTCTCCACTGTTCCTTCAATCGTTGCGCCATTTGCGACAACGCAGTTGGACACCTTGGCATCCTCCGCAAAGATGGTCGGGCAGCTGTCGTTGGTCTGGGTGTAAATCGGCCAGCCCGGTTTAAACAGCTGTACTGCACGTGAGTGATCCAGAAGATCCATGGATACCCGGAAGAATTCAGGCAGAGAGTTCAGGCATGCGACATAGCCCTTGACCTGATATCCCTTGATGGTCAGTTCATTTACCGAATCCGCAAGCACATCCTTGAACCAGTACAGGGAAGAAGTTTCCGCTGCCTTATGAACCAGTTCAATGAACAGCTTCTTCGTCATGACATATGCTTCAAGAGAAACACTCTGATTCTTGAGTTTACCGCGGTTCTTTTCCAGTCCAAGCACTGTCTTGAACTTATCGAACTTCACGACATCACAGCCAAGATACTGTGTTTTGGCATCCTTGGCATTGGTATAGAGCAGTGTAACATCCGCCTTACTTTCAATATGCTGTTCCAGCACATCATTGAAGTCGATCGGATATACGAAGTAACTCGGTGCGATCACCACATACGGATTGGGATCCTCTTCGATATACTGCATGTTAAGCATGTAGTTTGCCACATCGTGGTTATATACATCAGAGGAGAAACTCTTTTCGCCATAGAGGAGACGAAGCTTTCCGCGCTTGGAGTTGATGTTGTAATGCTTTCCGTCACCGAGATGTTCAATCAGATTGCGGGGTTTTTCCTTGCAGTAGATCTGAACGTTTCCGATGCCGGAGTTGGTCATGTTACTTAAAATGAAGTCTACGATACGATAGCGGCCCATGAATGCGATAGCCGGTACCGGACGATGATCGCAAAGACCCTCGATATTGGCAGTATTGTCTTCAAAACTGATAATTCCTAATGCACGCATATCTGTCTCTCCTTTCACTCCGATTTCCCAGCTACGAGCTGAATCTCTTTGCTGTTCTTGGATCCGAAGACCGCACCCGCAGGAACTTCCACGTCATCCGCGACGATGCAGCGGGTAACGGTAGCTCCGGCACGGATCTTGGCACCCGGCTGAATGACGCTGTCAATGACCTTGGCACCCGGTTCAATCACAACATTGGTACCGATGACCGAATTGACCGCAGAGCCTTCAATGACACTTCCCTGTGTCACATAGCAGTGTTCTACCTTGGCATCCTTACCGATGAACTGCGGTAACGCATTGACATCTTCGGTATAGATCTTCCAGGTCGGATCACCGAGATCGAGCTCCGCATTATCCTTTAACAGATCCATATTCGCTTCCCAGAGGGAATCTACGGTTCCTACATCCTTCCAGTAGCCCTTGAACCGATACGCAGTCAGGCGCTTCTTGTCATTCAGATAGTTCGGAATGATGTCATTTCCGAAGTCATGATGGCTGTCCGGATTCTTCGCATCCGCAACCAGATACTTCCGAAGTGTCTTATAAGTGAAGATATAGATGCCCATCGACGCAAGGTTGCTCTTGGGATGTGCAGGCTTCTCTTCAAATTCAATGATCATGTCATCTTTGTTGGTGTTCATGATTCCAAACCGTGTCGCTTCCTTAAGGGAAACTTCACGTACGGCAATCGTCGCATCCGCATTCATCTTCTTGTGGTAATCCAGCATCTTGTCATAGTTCATCTTGTAGATGTGGTCACCGGAAAGAATCAGAATATATTCCGGATTGATGTTGTCCAGAAAATCGATGTTAGCGGTAATCGCATCCGCTGTGCCGCGATAAACTTCCAGATTTGCGGTATCGCGTTCCCGCGGTGTCAATACGTAGACGCCGCCGTCATACGTATCCAGTCCCCAGTAATGGTCACGCGCCACGTAGGAATTGAGCAGTACGGATTCGTACTGTGTCAATACGCCCACGGTGGAAATATCCGAGTTGGCGCAGTTGCTGAGTGGAAAGTCGATAATCCGGTATTTTCCACCAAAATGGACTGCCGGTTTCGCGACTTTCTTGGTCAGATCATACAGACGGGATCCACGTCCGCCCGCAAGAATCATGGCCACCATATTGTTCGCTCTCATGATTATTTTTGCCTCCTGAACTATATAGTTATGATACCGCTTTCATTATATACGAAATATCTGTCTTTGGTCCTGCGACTTTCAGGCATGCCCACGGCACTTTCCACGCCCGACAGAAGGGTTCTTGTATGCCTGTTTTTCTATTTCCTTAGAAAGGAAGCGTCTTCTTCCCCAGTCACAGGAACATATCGTTCCGCCTTCATATGCAGATCATATTTATCACGCAGTTGGGCGATCTCTGCCATCATGTCACTTTGATGATGTACATCAAGCGCTTCCTGATCACGCCATGCGTCAATTAACAGAACGGTTGAATCATCCTCTGTGGAAATGAAATAGGAATAGCGCAGATTTCCATCCTCCTTACGAATCCGATCTGCGATGCCAGAGGCCTCCATCTCCCTTACAAAATCCTGAGCAGCGGTACCTTCCCCGCTGTAATAAAGATTCATCACAATCACGTTGACTTTTCTCCTTTCACATAAGATCGAATGATTGAAATCAGATAAAGTGAGCCAGTCACCACAACGGTGCCATTCTTACCCGCCAGCTGGATGGCTTCTTTCAGCGCAGTCTTCCAGTCTTCCACAATCCGCTCCCCGCCAAGATGTGAAGTCACATCCGCCCGACGGTTTTCAAACGATGTCGTAATGACTTCATCGCAGAACGATTCCATGATTTCCCGCATTGCCGGCCCCTGTTTATCCTTCAATGCGCTGAATACACCAATCAAAGGATGCGATACATCCCGACATGCGTCTTTCAGCGCATTCATTCCATCGGGATTATGTGCTCCATCCAACAGGATGCGCGGTTGTTCTGCGACCGTTTCAAACCGGCCAGGCCATACACTGGAAGCGATCGCCTGTTTTAAGGAAGCACTATGAATATCCATGCCAAGAAGATCCAGAACACAGAGTGCGATTGCCGCATCATATTTGTAATATGGCGCACTCAGTGTCACTTCATATTCTTCGTTGTCATAATGGAAGTGATGCCCGTTTCCTTCTTCAAACGCCCCCAGTTCATGAAGCGACGCACCGATCTTCTCTGCTTCTTCGACAATGACCTGCCGCGCTTCTTCCTTCATCGTTCCGATAACCGCAGGACAGCCAGGCTTAAGAATGCCTGCTTTTTCACCTGCAATTTCCCCAAGCGTATTACCAAGATATTCCATATGGTCCATCCCAATGGAAGCAATCACCGAACATAGCGGCTGCGTTATGACGTTGGTCGTATCGTAACGCCCGCCCATGGATACTTCCACGACTGCGACGTCCACCTGTTCCTCACGAAACCATAGAAACGCAAACATCGTGCAGATTCCGATCAATCCAAGGCCATGATGCTCAATGACTCCGTGCCATTGATTGGCATAGGAAAGGAATACCTCTTCGGGAATCCACACATCATTGATGCGGATGCGATCCCGGAAGTGCTCAAGATGAGGAGAGGTATATAAACCAACCCGCTTTCCGTTTGAAGATAACGCAGAATACAGGAACCGGCTGGTGCTCCCCTTTCCGTTAGTTCCTCCCACATGAATACAACGCAGTTCATTCTGTGGATTGCCCACCTCATTCATCGCCTGCGCAAAGGGTTCAAAGTAAACCAGAATGGACTTCCGTCCTAATGCCCAGGCTTCTGCTTCCTTATAGGTATGAAATCTCATAGGTCAGGAATCTGCCAGTCAATCGGCACCCGTCCTTTCTCACTTAGAAATGCATTGGCTTGGGAGAAATGATGACAGCCAAAAAAACCCTTATAGGCACTGAGCGGTGAGGGATGCGCCGCCTCAAGAACCAGGTGTTTTGTCCTGTCAATCATCGGAACCTTGGATCTGGCATTTCTGCCCCAGAGAAGAAATACCACCGGTTCCTCCAATTCATTGATTTTCTGAATCACATGGTCAGTAAAGGTTTCCCACCCTTTTCCCTGATGGGAGTTTGCCCGACCGCGTTCCACCGTCATGACGGTGTTAAGCAGGAAGACTCCCTGCTTCGCCCATGGCATCAGATAACCGTTATTCGGAATCCTGCATCCGCAGTCCGTATTCAATTCCTTGTATATATTCACTAAGCTTGGAGGAATCTCCACCCCCGGATTCACCGAAAAGCACATCCCATGCGCCTGACCCGGCTCATGATAGGGATCCTGACCAAGAATCACCACTTTCACATCCGGCAGATCACAGGCCTCAAAGGCACTGAACACTCTCTGTTTCGGGGGATAGATTTCCTTTCGCTGATACTGTTCATGAAGAAAGGCGGAAAGAGATTTGAAATACGGCTGTTCCCATTCCTCTTTCAGCCAGGGATACCAGGTATTATGTATCATGACTTCCTCCCTGCCGACGAAGAGGCGGAGGTCTTTGGTTTATTGATATCTACACCATCCAGCCAGTCGGCGATATCTTCTGCGATCTGTTCTTCTGTTTCACCATCACGGTTTCTCAGATCATGACCGATGTCTTCATAGGTTTTCATTGTCACATTGGAACCCTTCTGGGATTTCCAGCTGTCATAGTCATCATGTTCCGTCACGATCACATCGTCTTCTCCCTGTTGAATGAGAATCGGGATCGCCACATAACGGGTATAGCGAAGCGCACCTGATCTGTTCCAATCTGCCCAATAGGAACGAGGCAGCCCCAATACATCATCGTCTTCCCCTTCCTGTTCCAGAAGGTCTCTTACCTCATCCAGTTCGGCTTCTTCCATAAAGACCGAACGTCCATAGAGCTCCAGTCCATCTTCCGTAAAGGGTGCGTTAATCAGCACAAGACCGCCGGTCACTTCAAAGTGATGATAGACCACCGAGTAGCCAAGTGTTCCTGCGGTACCATGGCCGACATATACAATCGATCGCGCATTTACGGGATAGGATTCCAGAGAATGAATGATGGAGGCCAGATCCTGATAAAACAGCAGATCCAGATCATATCCAAAGACTTCCGGTAAGGCGGACTCCTCATAGAGTCTGGTATTAAAGCGTACAGAAGCGACCCCATGTTCTGCCAGCTGATGTGCAAGATCTCTCCGCAGCTCGCGATTGGAGCCGGACGCATTCATCTCATCGCTAAGCTGTTCTCCCACCAGAACCGCAACGGGCGGCGACTCCACCCCCTCTGGCAAGGTAAGAATGCCATGAAGCGTTGGCGCATTACCTGCTTCAATGAGTATTTCAGTCCATTCTTCACTTTCTTCTGTTTCACGAACTTCATTCCGCAACGAAACATTCATCGTTTCAATTTCCAGTGACTGATTCAATGAAACCATCACTTCCAGTTCCTGCGTATCTGCGCGCAATAACGTCATGCCCCCACAATACCCATCATGGTAGATCGGGTCACACTCAAGCAGTTCATAGGGCCCCTCCGCGATCGCATGAAACATCGTCCGAAGTTCTTCGGAGGAAAGTGCATCTGATGAAACAGCGAAAAGGGAAGAACAAACTTCCCAGTTCTGGGCCGCAATCGCCGCCCCGATTTCTTCTGTTTTCTGTGCTACCCGACCATAAGAGATACCTGGACTCCAGGGCTCCGTAGAAGAGGATGTGAACTGATTAGAGGACACTTCCAAATCGCTTTCAGTAGTATCCGCTTTCTTACATCCGCCTAACAATACTACAGCGAGCAACACGCTCAGCAGTTTACGCAAGCGGACCTCGTTTCTTTGTTTTATGAAGCACGATTCCCGCAATCAACGCAATTACCGCCAATACCCCAAGGATGATATAGACCGGCGTATAGTCCACTTTTCCATAATCCAGAACCAGCGTGCCATCCGGCCGGGAGGAGAAGTCATAATTGCCAAAGGAAACCGAAGGCTGCTCACTCTGTGTTCCCGATTCAGAAGTACTTCCGCTTTTAGACGCAATATATGCATTCACATCCTGCGCAACCATGTCAAATGGACGATCTCCATCCGTCAGAAGAACCGTATGGAATTCCTTCAGATTAAAGTCCTGACCAAGCCGTTCTTCCGCATCCGTACGCAGACGGATGAAATTCATCATTCCTACACCATATGGCAATAACAGTCCCGGGCGCTGTATCACAAAGTCACGCAATACACCGGCAGATGCGGAGTTCAGACCAATACTGTCAAGCCAGTCCGCAACTTCCTTCTCTGACCAACCCAGGCCATTTACCGCAAGATCTACCGCCGCATCTTCCACATAGCCAAGGGCAATATAGATCTTATTCAGTTCTGCCGCATCCGGATCGATATCACTGAAGTCCCAGGCACACCATTCCGAATACATGCCCCAGCCTTCGGTATAACCCATGAATCCATAGTAGGAACGCAGATAAGGATGTTCCTGATCCGCAAACCAGGTAATCTGATACAGATGCCCCGGGAACCCTTCATGGGCTAACGTGGAGTACAGGTCATTTTCATCGGATACCCCATTCGGGTTAATACGAATGACATTGTCATGGATATCATCCAGCGGCGGCTGTACATAATAGGCTACCGTTGCGTCATTGGCGATAGATGGGTCGAGATAGTCATGTTTATAAACGACGTCCGGCCCCTCGGGGAAATTCGCGAGATGCGACTCAAGATACGCGAGCACTTCCGCCGCATCTTTCTGGGAAACGGTTTCCGTTTCATAGAGATCATCTACCCTCGGATTGGCCATATAGAGGTCAATATACTGATCCACAAGCCACTCCATGAAATCCGAACATTCCATGAACTGTTCTTCAATTGATTTATCACTGCTGGTCTTATAACGTACTAATGCCTTGTAATAATCCAGGCCCCCATCGGCGTATTCGGAAAGACCTCCGTCAAAGGAACGGGAACCACGGAGCTGTTCCAGCTCATCTCTCACATGGCGATATGCAGGAATATAACTATTCAATACGATGTCTCGGTTACGGTCTTTGTAGGCCTGCCGTTCATCCTCGGTAAGACCTTCCATCTCATCAATCTGCTCATTGAAGATGATGATCAGCTCACTGTCTTCTGTCTTAGAGGTAAACTCATCAATGGATTCCTCTGTCATATCCAACATGTCATCCCGCAGGAAGAAGCCATTGCCTGCCTGCCGTTTCGTAACAACAAGCGCCTCTTCCAGAAACTGCGGAACACTCTCCAGAACATCCAGATAATCATCAATGTCCTGTTTCCGATAGAAGATATATTCCGTGAAATTGGTCAGGAGATTTTCATGAAGACCAGTTGCCGGGTCAAAGTATCCGTATACCTGCGGATAGCTGTTCATATCCCGGATGCTTTCCAGAAAAATCTCGTATGTCGCATAGATCTTCTGGTTTTCTTCGCTCAGAGAATTATAGTCAAACGTATGAAGCTGATCGAGGGAAGCCTGTGCCTGTTCCACTGCCTCTTCAAAGGACTCCCATGTCGCATCACCGATATTGAGTTCCGGCTTGATAATCCCAAGCGCCTCATAATCCTTGATCGTATAATGCATATCCATGAAATCCGCTTCCATGTATTGTTTGAATTCGCTCTCAAGGAACGCTTCAAAATCACTGTCACTCTCTCCCGCATAAACCGGTGTAAGGGATGGGACTGCCAGAAACAGTGCAGCAACTGCTGCACAGACTTTTTTCAACAGATTCATCGTCTGGTCTCCTTGTACTTCAAATTCATTATAGCAAAAAAGACAGGTCACCCTGTCTTCAGCGGTTTCGATAGAATCAGGCAGGAACACTGCGGTACGACCACCTCTGCCCGAAGCCCTTCGATGGGCAATCCGTTTTCATCCGCAATGATCTGATATTCCTCCTCAAAATGGAACCGATGTTCATTTAATGACGGATTGAAGATTACCCTGATACCTGAGGAATCATTCGCACTGTCAGTGCAGTCCATGTCATACAGCACCACATATCCATCCGCCAGTGAGAAATGAACCTGAGTATCAATCTGCTGGGCAGTATTGAAGCGGAACGCAGGATATTGTCTCCGGATGGAAATCATCCTTCTGGTATACTCCACAACATCATAGTTCAGTATCATTCGATCCCAGTTCATCTGGTTAATCACATCTCCGGAGTTATAGGAGTTTGTATTGTCCTGTTTTGTGCCGCAGAACTCCATGCCCTGGTGAAGAAACGGAATTCCCTGGGCTGTAAGTGTTGCGGCGATCATCAGCTTCTGACGCTTTTTGCGGATGTCTCTTGGCTCTTCCGCGCAGCACATATGCATCTTATCCCAAGCGGTCGCATTATCATGAGTCTCAAGCGCATTGACACTTTGAACTGGTGTATCAAACCGGCGGAAATAGGGATCCTGTTTGGAGTTTCCGCTGAGCGCGCTGCACATATCAAACGCCATACCGAGATTCCCAGTCAGATAGCCTTTGTCATATTTACTGTCATCTCCCGTTCTTCCCTTGGCGATATCACGGAAGGTGTCGTTGAAATGACCGATCCCCGGCATCCGATGTTGATTATAGATACGGGCCTTACGGTCCTCAGGAAGTGCCGTCGGCATATCCCATCCTTCGCCATAAATCAGCACATCCGGCTTGATTGTTCTTGCGAGGCGATAAATCTCGTTCATCGTATCCACATCGAGAATTCCCATTAAGTCAAACCGGAATCCATCAATGTTATACAGTTTCATATGCGTACGAATGACATCAAGATACAGTTTCCGCATCATCGGCCGTGTGCTGTCCAGATCATTTCCACAGAAGCTTCCATTGGACATCCATCCGTTTTCGTTATAGCGGAAGTAGTAGTACGGAACGATACGGTCAAAGGGAGACTTCCCGACATCATACATGTGGTTGAATACTACATCAAGAGTTACCCGAAGTCCCTTTTTGTGCAGCGCAGAAACCATCTTTCGAAATTCAATACAGCGGCTGTATGGATCCGATGGTTTGGTGCTGTAGCTTCCTTCCAGCGTAAAAAACTGTTCTGGATCATAACCCCAGTTATAGCCCCGGTCCGGGTGGTCTTCATCAATGGTAAGAAAGTCCATGACCGGCTGAAACTGCACATGGGTAATTCCAAGATCTGCCAGATAATCCAGGCCGGTCGGATTCAGCTTCCAGCTGGTGCCTGGCTCAGAAAGTGAAAGGAACTTTCCGTTTGTGCTGGTGCCGGTCTCCCGAGAACTTGTCATATCCCGTACACTGCATTCATAGATCACCGCATCGGCGGCACTGTTCATGACACCGGTAACGCCACGGTCTTCTATCCGCTCAATCTCTGAGGTATCAATGACTGCTGAGTGACGGCAGTTAGCATCGGAAGAAAGCCCATAAGGGTCAATACTTTCAATCATGAGTCCATCCCGTTCAATCAGGTAGACATAGAGCACATGTTTCAGATCCCCTTCTACCTTTACCCGGAATACTCCTTTTTCTCCACGCGTCATCGGGTAGAGTGTCACCTGGCCACGATGATCGATCAGGCGAAGATATACATGTACTGCGGTTGGAGCCCAGAGAGCGAAGTTCGTATAGTCTTTGTGATACACTGCGCCAAGGTCATCCCCATGGTAAGTGAACTGCCGGTCAAATTCCGCCGTACGGACAATATGACGGATCTGAAGCGGAACTTCCTTTCCGTGGGTTTCATGAATGGTATAATTCTGGCCAAAATGAACGACCGCAGGAATCGTAAGATCATAGCGGATTTCCCGATCATGTTCTTCCACCCCACGGATAATACAGTCACTGCAGGTTCCATCTTCCCCCGTGAGATAAAACCCTCCGGCAACACCGTTATAGTAATTTCTGGAGAGGCATACCTGAACCCGTCCAAAATCATCAAGATAAGCTTTCATGAAAAACCCCCGAAAACACAAAAGAAAAAGGCATGTGAATGCCCTTATCTTAATGCCAAAGCAGATGTGAATCAATCAAAGATTGATCGGTTTGATATCCCAGATTTCTTCCCCATACTGACGAATTGTGCGGTCACTGGAGAAGTAGGAAGACTTCGCGATATTGATGAGACAGCTTCTTGCCCAGGCAGAACGGTCTTCATACCGGCGGCTGATCTCTTCCTGTGCCCGGACATAGGAGTCAAAGTCCGCAAGGACAAGGAACTCGTCGTTCTTCATCATGAGTTCTTCGTAGATCGGACGGAAATCATCACTGTTTCCGTTCCAGTATCCATTGATGAAGGTGTTCAGTACATTACGAATACGCTCATCGTTATTTACATAGTCAATCGCACGGTACATCTGACGGAAATGACCGATCTCTTCAACCGTAAGACCGAAGATGACATCATTTTCACGCCCGACCAGACGATCGATTTCTACCGTAGCACCATCCAGTGTTCCCAGCGTAATTGCACCATTCATCATGAACTTCATATTTCCGGTTCCGCTGGCTTCCTTACCGGCTGTGGAAATCTGTTCCGAAACATCCGATCCATTCATGAGTGTTTCCGACATAGTCACACTGTAGTTGGGAAGGAATACCACTTTCAGCATGCCCTTCACATCCGGATCATCGTTTACCTTCTTGGCTACACAGTTAATCAGCTTGATAACCTTCTTGGCAAACTGGTATGCCGGAGCAGCCTTTGCGGCGAAGATATAGGTATGCGGATAAATACGGAAATTCGGGTCCGCCTTGATTCTCTGATACAGGTAAATGACATGCATGATATTCAGCAGCTGCCGCTTATATGCATGAAGACGCTTCGCCTGGGAATCAAAGATGGAGTTAGGATCCACCTCCACACCCGTGGAACGGCGAATATAGTTCGCAAGCACTTCCTTACGTTCCTGCTTTACCTTGAGGAACTTCTTCTGAACTTTAGGGTCATCCACATAGTTCATGAGTTTTTCGATCTTATCGAAATCCTTCTCATATCCCTTTCCGATGGTTTCATCGAGAAGTTCTCTGAGTTCCGGATTGGAGTAAAGCATCCAACGCCGTGGTGTAATACCATTGGTCTTGTTCTGGAAGCGTTCCGGCCACATGCGGTAGTACTCCTTGAAGAGATCGGTTTTCAAAAGACCGCTGTGAATCTCTGCGACACCATTGACACTGTGCGACATCGTTACGGCTAAACGGGCCATATGAATCATACCGTTATCGATAATACGGGTGTCATACCACAGGTTATTTTCATTCGGGAAACGCTCATAGAGGTAGTGCCCATACCGGCCATTGATTTCATCAATGATCATGTAAATCCGAGGCAACAGCTTCTGCACATATTCTACCGGCCACTTTTCCAGCGCCTCACTCATAACGGTATGGTTGGTATAGGACATGACAGACTTTGTGATCTCATGGGCCTGAACCCACTGATATCCATAATCATCCATGAGTACACGCATCAGCTCCGGAATTGCCAGAACCGGATGGGTGTCATTCAGCTGAATGGATACGACATCACCGAGATTATCGAGGTTCGCATATTCCTTGAGATGTGCCTTGATGATAGAGTCAATTCCGGCACTGACAAAGAAGTACTGCTGCTTCAGACGAAGGTATTTTCCCTCTTCCGTTGTATCGTCCGGGTAGACGTTCAGACAGATTTCATTGACTTCCTGCAGGTATTTCCGGTAGTCCATCCAAGCCGGAGAACGGTCCGACGCCTCTGCCGACCACAGACGCAATGTATTGGTCATCTTTGTGCCGGCACCGATCATCGGCATATCATAGGGAACCGCGAGAATGTGTTCGGCATTGACATGGTTGAAATGAAGATTTCCCTTGTCGTCCCCGCTCACTTCGACATTTCCCCAGAACTTTACATCAACGGAGTGCTTCGGTTTCCGTACTTCCCACGGATTTCCGATCCGCATCCACATATCAGGAACTTCAATCTGATTTCCCTGGTCATCAATCAGCTGACGGAACAGACCGCACTGATAACGGATACAGTTACCATTGACCGCAAGGTTTTCCGTTGCGGCAGAATCCATGAAACACGCCGCGAGACGTCCAAGTCCGCCATTGCCAAGACCCGCATCCCGTTCCATCGCTGCGATGGTGTCGTAATTGATATCAAGATCCTTTAATCCTTCGACGACGATATCGTAGATTCCCAGATTCTTGAGGTTGCTGGTAAGAGAACGTCCCAGCAGAAACTCCATGGAAAAGTAGTAAACCTGCTTTGCCTTCTGTTTCTTGATCGCAACCTTGGTGTCCTTCCAGTTTACAGAAGCGTAGTTGCGTACCATTTCACCTAAGGTGAGGTAACGTTCGGTAGGATGTGTTTCTTCTACCGTCGTCCCATACAGCTCAATCAGACGCTGAGAGAACTCCTTTTTAAACTCCGTTTTATTCTTGAACATAGTCCTTTATCCTTTGTAAGTCCGAAAAACATGGACTGTGCCAGTATACCATAAAACCGGGAATCCCTCGATTTCTGTGATTCCCGGTTCTACATTGCTATTTATCTTTCTTTTTCGGGCAGGTAAACCATATGGCGGCGAATGGGGCCAGCCGGATTGTAATTTTCTGTGGAAATCTTGCCGGCTCCTTCACTTTCTTTGTGCGAAGCGGCTCGAAGTTGCACATATTACAGCCATCATAGATGTCCTTTTCCGTATTAATGATCTCCGTCCAGGTTCCCTTCTGTGGAACCGGGACATCATAGATTTCATAAGAAGCAGGCGTCAGATTCATGATACAGAGCAGATACTCCTTTTCATCTTCCCGATAGAAGCTGTATACCGACTGCTTTGTATTGTCTGCGTCAATCCATTGGAACCCGCCAAAGTCATAGTCCTTCTGATACAGTGCCGGATGGCTGGTATAGGTGCGGTTCAGATCAGTGAAGAAGCGCAGGAAACTGTCATGTCTGGGATAGGATAACAAAAACCAGTCAAGCTCCTTCTTCTCATCAAACTCCCGGAAGGACGCAATTTCATTTCCCATGAAGTTCAACTTCTTCCCAGGATGGGCAAACATATAGGCATACATATTTTTTACCTGGGCAAACTTCTGTTCGTAGGTTCCCCACATCCGGTCAATAACCGTCTTCTTTCCATGAACGTTTTCATCATGGCTGAGCGGGAGAATAAACCGTTCACTGTAGAAATAGGCCATGGAGAAGGTCAGTTTATGGTGATCATAGACCCGATAAATCGGATCGGTGGAATAGTACTTCAGCGTATCGTTCATCCATCCAAGATCCCACTTATAGTCAAAGCCCAGCCCGCCATCGAGTGTAGAAGCAGTCACATGAGCGAAGTCGGAGGAATCTTCTGCAATGAGCATCACACTTGGGAATTCCTTTTTCAGGTAGTAGTTCATCCGTTTCATGAAGTTCAGAGCACCTTCATTGGTTCCCCGATTGGAGTTTCCACCCCAGTAGATCATGTTGGATACCGCATCCATGCGGATACCGTCAATATGATAGGTAGCACACCAGAATACCGCACTGCTGATCAGAAAAGAGCGAACCTCCTCACTCCATAAGTCAAAGTTCAATGTTCCCCATTGGCTTTCCGCATCTTCCGCCTTCCGATATTCGTAAAGCGCCTGCCCATCAAACCGCCGCAGACCAAAACTGTCTTTGACGAAGTGCACCGGAACCATGTCCATGATGACGCCGATCCCATTCTCATGACATGCATTCACAAAGGACGCAAATTCGGTGGGATTGCCATAGCGGCTTGTACAGCTGAAATAACCGGAGGCCTGGTAGCCCCAGGACCCATCAAAGGGATATTCATTCAGCGGCATCAGTTCGATATGGGTATACCCATGTTCCAGAACATAGGGAATCAGATGTTCTTCCAGCATCTGGTAGGTATAGGGATACTCCCCATTCTGTTTCCATCCGCCCGCATAGACTTCATAGATGGAAACCGGACGGTCAAAACAGGCAGTCCGCTCCTTCATCCAGGTCTCATCACTCCAGTGAATATCATGGAGATCATAGACCTTGGATGCGGTCTCAGGACGGGTCTCGCTGTAAAAGGCATAGGGATCGCTCTTATCCAGGAAATTGCCATCCTTGTCTTCAATCCGATATTTATAGGAATCCCATTCCTTTACTTCCGGAAGAAAGATACTCCAGATTCCACTGAATCCGGTTCGGGACATACGTGCCGCATTGCCATCCCAGTTATTAAAACTTCCAATCACACTGACATTGCGCGCGTGGGGCGCATATACCGTAAACCGGACACCCTCACTGCCTTCATAAGAAAAATGGGCACCGAACATCTTCCATGCGTCAATACAATGACCTTGATGGAAATCCTCAATGATTCTGGCCTGATCCATACTGCATCCTCTATTCTAAATTGATGTGATACCGGCGGATGATGCCGGTATCAATACGTGACTTTATTGTCCATGGTTCTTAGTGAAATTGCAATTACGATTCCACGTAAGACACATAGCTGAAATAACAAAAATGGAAGGACGGGTGCGTTCACACCCGTCCATCATTCCATTACTCAGGAGAGAATCGGCTTGCAGGCATCTGCGAGCTCGTCTTTTTCCTTCTGCGCCTCCGCAAGATCCTTGCCAAGGGTTGTGAAGTATGTCTTGATCTTCGGTTCGGTTCCGGAAGGCCGTACCACAACGGAAGCACCATCTTCCAGTGTGTAGATCAGTACATTTGACTTCGGGAGACCGGTTTCTTCCGGCTTATCATAGTCCGTTACCTTAACAACCTTACGTCCAGCAAACTCCGTCGGCGCATTGTTCCGCAGGCCATCCATGATTCCAGCCATCTTATCCATTCCCGAAAGTCCCGGGAATTCAAAGCTGTCAACCTTGTTCAGGTAGCGGCCATACTGCGCATAGATCTCTTCCAGACGCTGTTTGATGGAAGAACCAATGGAGCGGTAGTACGCTGCCATTTCGCATATCAACATGGAGCCGATGATCGCATCCTTATCTCTGACATACGGTCCAGCCAGATATCCATAGCTCTCTTCAAATCCGAAGATGAAGCGATCCACTTCCCCGTCTGCTTCCAGATGGGCAATCTGGTCACCAATCCACTTGAATCCAGTCAGAACATGGCGAAGCTCTACGCCATAGTGTTCCGCAACCTTATCCGCAAGCGGTGTCGAAACAATGGACATCACGGCGACCGGTTTTTCCGGCATGGTTCCCCGTTCGATCCGTCCCTGGCAGATGTAGTCCAGAAGCAGAACGCCCATTTCATTTCCGCTGACCAGCTCATACGTGCCATCCGGACACTTCATAGCGATACCGACACGGTCCGCATCCGGGTCTGTTGCCAACATCAGATCTGCACCGGTCTGCTCTGCTAACTGAAGTCCCTTTTCTAAAGCCTCGAAGATCTCCGGGTTGGGATACGGGCAGGTTGTGAAGTAGCCATTCGGGTATTCCTGCTCAGGAACGATCGTAATATCGGTAATACCCATGTCCTTGAGCACATGCGTTACCGGAACAAGACCCGTTCCATTCAGCGGGGAGTAAACCAGCTTCAGTCCGGCTGTTTTGCATAAGCCCGGGCGTACCTGACGCGCTTCGATTGCTTCATAAAGCGCATCCTTACAGTCATCACCAACAAACTTGATCAGTCCGTTTTCCACACCTTCCGCAAAGCTGATATACTTTGCGCCATTCAGTACATCGGTCTTCTGAATGCTGTCATAAACGACTGCCGCCGCATCATCTGTCATCTGGCAGCCATCCGGTCCATACGCCTTAAAGCCATTGTATTTGGCAGGATTATGGGACGCGGTAATCATGATTCCGGCATTGCAGTTGTAATATCTTGTCGCAAAGCTCAGTGCCGGCACCGGCATCAGTTCATCATAAATACGAACATGAATTCCGTTTGCCGCAAGAACGCCAGCCGCATCACGTGCGAAGTTCCATCCCTTAAGACGGGAGTCATAGGAGATCGCAACCGTCTGTGTTCCACCCTGTGTCTTAACCCAGTCCGCAACACCCTGTGTTGCCTGGCGCACAACCCAGATATTCATCCGGTTTGTTCCAGCACCCAGTGTCCCGCGCAGTCCGGCTGTACCAAACTTCAGCGCAACCGCAAAACGTTCCTTAATCGCATCTTCATCATCCTTGATGGAGAGCAGCTCCGTCTGCAGATCGACATCGAGAAGATCCGCATCCAGCCAGCGTTTATATTCATCCAGATACATTATTAAGTTCCTTTCTGTGTTTATTCGTCAAAAAAACGGAAGATGCGCTCCGGCATCTTCCTGATTGTCGATTCAGATTAAGCGATTACTTTCTGAGCACGAAGTACTTCTTCAATTGTCTTAACCGCAACATCCTCATCATCGCCGTCGCAGGTGATGGTGATTTCGGACTGTGTCGGGATACCCAGGGACATAACGCCCATGATGGACTTCATGTTTACTGTACGACCCTTGTACGCAACCTTAACTTCGCTCTTGAACTTGCTTGCAGCATTAACTGCTACAGTAGCAGGGCGTGCGTGCAGTCCTACGGGATCTACAACTGTTACGGAAATCTGTTTCATTTCAATATTACCTCCTTAGGAATTTACCTAGATTTTACTTCAATCGATGTGTTCTTGCAAGCGGTTACATACCATTTGCCCAAACCCTATTTATGATATGGTTCATGGTTCAAAATACGGAAACTGCGATAGATCTGCTCGATGACCAGCACCCGACAAAGTCCATGAGGAAATGTATTATCTGAGAGTTTCCATCGGATATCGGCCCGCCGGATCAGGTCTTCACTGACCCCCAGGGATCCTCCGATCACAAAGTCAATCACCGGTTTCCCACTTATTCGGCATTGATCAATGCGCTTTGATAACGCAACACTGTCCATCGGCTTTCCCGCAAGGTCGAGAAGAATCATGTAATCATTGTCTTTGACATGGGATAATAACCGCTGTCCCTCGATCCGTTTTACCTGTTCATTCTCCGCAGCAGAATTAGACTCGGGTGCCTTTTCATCCACCACCTCAATCAGTTCGATTCGATCATAAGGACGAATTCGCTTTTCAAACTCCGCAATGCCGTCCTTTAACCATTTATCACGAAGCTTTCCGCACGCAATGATCCGAATCATTTCAACTCCACACTCAGCGCATTGGAAGCACCGCCATGGATCACCGAAAGATTGATCACATCTCCGCTTTCATGACTGTAGAGTACCTTGCGCAGAGAATCCTCTGCACTGAGCAGAACTTCATCTGCCGAGACAAGAATATCATTTGCCTGTAAGCCGGCTTCCTGAGCGGGAGAGCCCTCTATGACTTCCATAATCACTAATCCGCTGTTCTGATCAAGCGGAAGGTTCATTGCGCTTTTCTGATACAGTTCAAGATCTTTGAGATCCCTGGTAATCACACCAAGGTATCCACGGTTGACTTCTCCGTTTCTTCGTAACTGTTCCGCCGCGATCAGCACTTCTGAAATCCCCGCAGCTCGATTCAGCTGGCGTTCGCCATCCTCCGTTTCCGCATACAGCAGTCCAATCATCTGCCCGCTGAGGTTAAGCAGGGGTCCGCCTTCCATTTCCGAACTGATTCTGAGATCCGTATGAATCTCTTCCCGGATCCACTCCTGTTCTTCCCCACTCACATACTTCTGCCCAGACATGGACACCACTCCAAACGAGGTTTCTCCGATCCCCGTATGAAGATTTCTTCCGCCAAGCGCAATCGCATATTCACCCTGCGCAAGGGAAAGCGATGATCCCATATCGATCGCCTCTACATCAAATTCCGGATGCGTCAGAAACAGGGCAATTCCAAGTAGTTCATCGGTTCCCCGCAGTTCTGCTTCATAGGAAAGCCCATTGTCAAAACGAACAACGTAGAGTTCCCCTTCTCCCTGTGTCGCGGAAGAGGAGCTGAGAATCCATACATCTGTTCCCATGACGGAGTAGATCACGCCGCTGAAAATCCGCTCTTCCTGCTCATTGACCGTGGAAATCGTAACGGTTTTATGACGCTCTTCCGCTACGGTTTCGGTAATATCGGTGATATATCCTTCAATCGTATGTGTCGTAACGGTGACATCTTCTGGTCCTTCATTCCGCAGTTCTGCGGTTTCCGCAGGACGCTGGTCATAAAGACGCAGTGTGAGCCATACGTTCCACAGTAAAAATCCTGCTGCAACTGCCGCCATCCACTTTTTCATTCGGCCAGTCACCTCCTTTAATCAGTTCGTTCTGCGCTGCCGAACAGAGAATCAGTCCATTTCTGCGGTCCGGGTGATGTTCCAGCATATTACCGGAGACTTCCAGCGCACGCTCCCGTGTATTTGCCTGCTCACTGATGTGGGCAAGGATAATCATTTTCGTATTCGATGTCACGATCTTTTTGAGAATCGCCGCACAGTCTTCATTGCATAGATGACCATTATCCCCGGCAATCCGCATCTTCAGAAACATCGGACGCGATGTCTTCATCAACATCTCCACATCATGATTACTTTCTAGGACGATATAATCCGCTCCCTTCATCAGGGGAAGATACGCATCACGGATATATCCGGTATCCGTCACATAGACCAGGGTCTCCTGAAAGCTTTTGATGATATATCCCGTGGTATGTTCCGCATCATGGCTCAAGGCGATGGGAGTAATCGTCAGATGTTCTACGGAGAAAGACTCCCCAGGCACCACCGGGATGGTAGAAATCCCCTTGATCGATACCGGGCTATAGATCGTCCGATCCGCAACGAGCGCGATTCGGGCGATATGATCCGTATGATCATGCGTGATCAATACCGCATCGATGTCTTCCATAGTGGTATTTGTCGCCGCAAGGGAATCAAGAATACACCGCTTCGTTCCGCCGCAGTCAATCAGGATGGAGGTATGTTCATCCTTGAGCAGGAAGCAGTTGCCTTTCGATCCGCTTTCAAATATCGCAAAATGCATCATACGCTAGCAGGGCAGGAAGCCGTCACACGGGTCCCGTCGTTCTCCTTCATACATGATAAAGAAATGCGTGTGAGGTCCCGTCGCAAGACCCGTCATGCCGATCTGACCGATGATATCGCCCTTATCTACGACGGTTCCCTCCTCCAGCGGAGACGGCACATTCATATGACCATAGTAGGTTTCATAACCGTTGTTATGATCGATGATGATGTAGTTTCCGTTAATTCCGTTATAGGAATTCACTTCAATCACACCACGGTCTGCCGCGTAGATGTTTCCATAACGGTCATAGGCGTTTTGAATATCGATGGCCCGATGTCCGTAATAACAACCCCAATGACAGGAGATATACGGGTTGTCGACCGGCCAGCGGAAGGACCCGGTACCAGTTCCCGGCAATACCATCGTACCGACCGCAATGATTTCATTGATCGGCTGTAAGGTGTCTACCGAGGAAGTCAGAGAACCGCTGACCAGAACACCATTGATCCACCGTTCGGTATACAGGGAGTTCTTCGATCCATCGACTGCGACCTGAACCTGATGGATCTCCCCTTCCCGGATCGTATTATCGGTCTGGTAAATCGTATCTGCGATAATCGGTTCCTTTTTCATGGATTCCTTGGTTACCACAATATCGATCGGAGAAGTGAAGTAAGTAACACATAATTCCATTCCTTCACTGAGAATCTGATCCGTTCCGGTAATCTGATCCCGGTTAATATTCATTACCTGGGTTGCGGAAAGGTCATGGTTCTTTGAACCTACACCAGCCACGGTGTCATAGGTCTGAACCGTATAGTATTCCCGCTCTATATTTTCACCATATTCCAGATAGTCGAGCACTTCTTCCGCAGTGGTTTTGATATTATCTGGCGACGTGTATGCCGGCTGCATCGTAATAGTCTGTAATACCGTTACACCGACCGAACGGGATCCATAGGTCTTAAGCGGCGGCGTGCTTTCTCCGCGGTTAAGCAGCGCGAGTTCTTCCGGTTCAATGAAGTAGGACATGTATTGATTCATCGCCTCATTGAACAGATCTTCATCCGAAATATAGATTTCAGCGTAGATGCCGTTTTCATCCGAAAACTCCACACCCGTACAGCGCAACGTAAACAGGCGATTCTCCTTCAGATAGGAAAAAATCGCCTCATCGATATTTTCATAGGTCATATAACTCTGCTCGGAAATCAGATAGACATCTGTCCCAAGCGCAAGTTTTGAGCCGGGATACTCCGCCTCATAAAGTTCCTTGTAGGTGCTCTGAAGGAAACTGTCCAGTTCCCCTTTCGCACTCAGCACGCCGACCAGCTCTCCATCACTGTAAAGACGGAAGACTTCATGCGGTGTGCTGTCAATCCGCTCTGCCCGCTGTGAAAGAACGGAAGAGGAATTCTCCTCCGCAAGCGTATAGGCGTAGGGCTGTGCCACCAGTTTCAACGCACTCGGCAATCCAAAGACCACCGCGAAGGAACCTAACAGACACCCAAACAAAACCAGCACACGTTTGATCATGAGCTTACTCCGCATGACGTTCAATATTCATCAAGGCATTCGTGTTTGCCTCAAACGCAAGATTAATCCGCCGGGTCGCACCGTTACGGTGTTTGGCGATATTGATTTCCAGTTCCTCACTACCCGTACGTTCCGCCTCTTCCTTGGCTTCCGCATCATAATAGGACTTCCGATATAACAACATGACGATATCCGCGTCCTGCTCAATGGCACCGGACTCACGCAGATCCGAAAGCTGCGGGTGCTTGTCTTCCCGACTCTCCACATTACGGGAAAGCTGCGACAATGCGATGACTGGCACTTCCAGTTCTCTTGCCAGGGCCTTGAGGCTTCGGGAAATCTCTGATACTTCCTGTTGGCGGTTGACTTCGCCTCGGCCAGAAGACGTTCCGGAAATCAATTGAATATAGTCAATAAGAATCATGGAAAGTCCGTGTTCATTCTTCAAACGCCGACACTTGGAGAAAATCTCCGGCACTTTGACGGAAGACTTATCATCAATATAAATCAAAGAGGAACTCAGACTGTCACTGGCCTCATTGATGCGGTTCCAATGTTCATTGGTAATATGGCGGCCAGTACGTAGCAGGTCACTTTCCACCCGGCTTTTCGCACTTAATAACCGCATTGCGAGAGACTCCGCGCTCATTTCCAGAGAGAAAATCGCAACTGCGCTGTTCTTCTGATAGCCCGCCACATTCATCGCAAGATTCAACGCAACTGCAGTTTTTCCCATCGACGGACGTGCCGCAAGAATAATCAGATCCCCTTTCTGGAATCCATGCGTGATCCGGTCCAGATCACGGAAGCCGGTTTTCACACCGATAATGTCACTGTTGGTTGCGGACTGACGGTGAATCTGTTCCACCACTTCATGCATTAATGCCGGGGTCGTCTGAAACTCACCGGTCCGCCGGCTGCGGGACACATTCAGCACCGCTTTTTCACAGGCATCCAGATAATCATTAATATCGGTCGTCCCTTCCAGACCACTCGACGTAATCTCCCGTCCAGCTTCAATCATCGCCCGGGTCAATGCCTTATCTTTCAAAATCGACACATAGGTTTTGGTATTAGCACTGGTAACCGCCGATTCCATCAGGCTGGTAAGTGCCGCAGTTCCGCCGACCTTATCCAGGTTTCCCTGATCGAGAAGCCGGGTCGAAACAGAAACCGGATCGACGGTGATGCTTTCCCGGTACAGCGATTCGATCGCACGGAAAATCAGGCGATTTCGCTCATCGTAGAAATCGTCTTCCACTAATCCCTCTTCAATCGCAAGTCGACCGGAAGAGGTATAAACCATCATCGTCCCAAGAAGCGCAGCTTCCGCTTCCGGTGCCGAAGGCAATGCTGAAATCGGCATATTAATCGTTTCCCTTTACATTGACACGAACCGTGCCAACAACACCTTTATACAGTTCCACCCGAACCTTCGTTACCCCAAGGCTTCCGATCGGAGCGGTATCGAGAATCTTACGCTTATCCACTTTATAACCACGGCGGTTGAGTTCCTCCGCAATCTGCTTGGTGGAAACAGAGCCGAATACCCGGCCATCCTTTCCGGAATTCACATGAAACTCCAGAATGAGGTTTTCGAATTCCTTTGCGACTGCCTCCGCATCCGCGCGGTTCTTTGCGTCAATCTGTGCTGCTTCTTCTTTCTGTTCTGCCAGAATTTCCCGGCTTTTTTCGGTAGATACTACCGCAAGCCCTCTTGCGATCAGATAGTTACGGCCATAGCCGTCTGCCACTTCAACGATGTCACCCTTCTTTCCGAGCTTTTTGACATCACTTTTCAGAATCACTTTCATTACGCACCTCCTCAAAATAGTTATTCACGTTCCCAAGAAGTTCTTTTTCCAACTCATCAATACTGCATCGCTTCCGCTGAACTGCCGCAGCGGTCATATGTCCGCCGCCGTTCATCGCTTCCATGATCAGCTGTACATTTACCTTACCCGAGGATCGGGCTGAGATCGCGGTATCGCCGTCCTTCGTATCAGAAATCACAAAGACCGCATCCACTCCCAATACATCCAACATCCGATCCGCAACCTGACTCATAATCGAACGAGTTAAGGTTCCCTGCTTATAAGGGACGGTAAGTATTCCGTTATCATAGCGTTTTGCGCATGCCATGCAGGAAGCCTTGAGTTTGAGATCCTCGTAGGTATCCTTAAGATATTCATCGACTTCCATGGGGTCGGCGCCCATCTTACGCAATGCGGCGGCAGCCTCATAGGTACGGGCACCCGTGCGCACATGGAAGCGGTTGGTATCGATGGTCATTCCCGCCAACATGATATTCGCATCCAATTCAGACAGTTCAATCCGGCTGGAAATATACGGCATCATTTCCGTAATCAGTTCACAGGCAGAACTTGCGCCGGCTTCGATATATACAAGCACCGGCTGAACGCCCATTTCCGTACTGCGGCGATGATGATCGATAATTGCGATCTTCTCCGCTTCTTCCAGAACCTTTGCGCCATTGGACTGCTTGATGTTATGGTGATCCACCATTACCACAAGCGTATTGGGCTTCAGTTGGTTCAGTGCTTCACTTTCCGTCACAAACTGAATTTCCTGGGAAAGCTCTTCCGCATTGGCGGAAAGCACCTTACCAAGTTTTTCTTCGACCCCACCGGTCTTTTCGATAATGCATACCTGCTTGTTTAAGGCAATCGCTGCCCGGGCGACACCGATCGCTGAACCAGCGCAGTCAAAATCCATATTCTTATGCCCGCACACAATCACATTGGCCGACCGGGAAATCAATTCCCGTAACGTATTGGCCATGACACGCACACGGACACGGCTTCGCTTCTCCGCCGCTTCGGTGGAACCGCCGAAGTATTTCACATCTTCTCCGCTCTTCTGTACAACCACCTGATCGCCACCTCGGCTCTGCGCAAGATCAATCAGTTTCACCGCCAGATCATCCAGTTCATTCAGACGTTCCGAACCCCGCGCAAAGGACATGGACAATGTGATGGCCGCATCCTGGCGGGCAGCGCCCTTACGCACCGCATTCAGCACAGAGAAGTGATCTGCCGCAAGATCTGAGAACATCTTTTCGTTAAGAACCATGTAATAGCGGGAATTGGAAATCCGCTTCAGCAGGATCCCTCGATCCCGACAATAGTCGGTTAACGGGGTGCGGACCGCCGTATTGATATTGGCGATCGTCGCATCATCCTCATACTGGGTTACCTCTTCATAGTTATCGAGCACCGCAATTCCGATGACCGGATGTTCTTCCTCATAGGAAAGCAGCGCATTCTTTTCCTTTGTGATATCGCGGAAGATCAGCACCGGCTCACTTTCCCGGCGGGTGATGCGATAAATGCGGTCATCCAGCTGCACATCCACCGTATCCGATCCACCGGAGATCAGGGGATCCACTTCTGGCAGCCAGCTGAGCACCTTGTCGCCAAGACGGTTCAGCCCCCGCTCTTCAAACAGTTCACTCATCCAGTTGATGATATAGTCGTCATCATAGATCAACATTCCAACCTGACCGAACAATAACGCGTCCTTTGCGGTTTCCCCCAGGATCTCCGCAACGCCGACCGACTGCTCATTCAAAAGCGTATCCATGCGTTCGGAAATCAGAAAGAACGCAGCTGCCTGAACCACCAGAATCACTACCGCAGGAAGAATGGCACGATCCAATCCAAAGCGCAGTAATACAAGAAGACCGATCTCCACGAGGGTGATGATAAGAAGGATTCGTTTCAGATCATTGAGTTTTTTGCGCATTCTGAACTCCTTCCATCAAACGGCTGTGAACATCGGTTGTGATATACAGAAAACCGAAAATCACTAACCCCACCGGCATCATGAACATCATGAGCAGGCCAAGAAACAGCCCGAGGAACCGGTGTCCGCCGGTTCGAAGCGCCGTAACGACAAGAATTCCGATAAACCCATAGGCTAAAAGATACAGGAACCCACACATTCCAAGCCCCTGAAATACATTCTGCATAATCTCATCGGAAAACGGCCGGAAAATCGAATAGTAATATGCCACAAAGCCAACCAGTCCAAGATACCCGGTAGCTTTTGGCGGGTAATATTCGGATACCGGGCGGGGACGCTCCACCGGAAACCGCAGCCGCTTTAATAAAAGCCGGCTTAATACATGCGTCACAAACCCTTCTAACACACCAGTCAAAATCGCTGTAACCACAAAGATGGTCATAATATACTGTGAAAGATTTACGGTCGCAGGAAGCGAAGCGCCTGTCTGCGCAAAGACACCGGTAATGATTTCTTCCACTTCCGCGGTCTCTTCCGCAATGTTATAGCCAAACACAGACGCAAATACGACGGTGGACAGTACATTGACCAATGCGCCTGCGGCCATCGTAATAAGAAGAATCCGATGGGTATCGCTGTGGGCGTAGATCCCGCCGCCATAAATCAAGCCAACCAGGCTTTCCGATGCGACAAAGAACAGCGTAGTAACTCCGCCAAGAATAAACCCGAGGATACACATCGCCGCGTATACCACCCAACTGTCCTTCCATCCGTATTTAGCGGAATAGAATACCATGGGTATCGGAAACAAAAACAAAAACATGTCCTGAAACAGACCGCCAAGCTGTCGGTTGATAAGCAGAACAGCGCCGACAATTGCGCACATCATCGCACCATCTGTGATTCTGCGAACGTTGTTATTCACCGAATAAAACCTCCAAAAAGCCGATCACCCGGCTTGATTTCTAATTATAGCATCCCCTTCCTTTGTCCATCCACTCTTTCAAACTGCCGAAAGCGCGAAAAAAAGACCGGCCGGTATTCCGGTCAGTCCTGTACGTAAGGGATTAATGCCATCTGACGCGCACGCTTGATCGCAACAGCCAGCTGACGCTGGTACTTTGCGCTTGTGCCGGTAACACGGCGAGGAATAATCTTGCCGTTGGCACTGATGAAACGCTTCAGAAGTTCAACATCCTTATAGTCGATATAGGTGATGTTATTCTTTGTGAAATAGCATACCTTACGGCCACCCATTCTCTGTTTTCTGAATGCCATAATCTTCTCCTTGAATTCTACCGTTAAAACGGAAGGTCATCGCTTGCGATATCGAAGCTTGGACCTGTGTTGAAGCCATCGTCACTGCCGAATCCATCGGATGCAGGAAAGGGATCCTGCGGTTCCGGTGCGGAATAGCTGTTGGACGATGTCTGGCTCTGGGAAGCGTTTCTGGATTCCAGTATCTGTACACGATCACACAGAACATCTGTCGTATAGACTTTCTTTCCATCGCGATCAGTATAGCTTCCGGTCTGGATGGAACCATTCACGCCAATCAGAGTACCTTTTCTGCCATAAGAGCCTAAGAAGTCCGCGCTCTGGCGCCATGCGACACAGCCAATGAAATCTGCTGTAGGCTGCTGGCTATTGCCCTGCGCGTTCTGCCCTCCGGAATACCTGCGGTCACAGGCAACAGTAAATCTGGCATAGGATACTCCGGAATTTGTCTTCCGGACTTCAACATCCTTTGTCAGACGTCCTACCAGAACCACCGTGTTAATTCCGCTCATTACTTGCTCTCCTTGGGTTCAGGTTTGTCATCGATGTTGACGATCATGAAGCGGACAACATTCGGATTGATGCGCATCAGACGATCAAATTCCTTCAGTCCGTCATTCTCTGACTCAAACGTTACTACAACATAGTAACCCTTGGTCATATCATCAATTTCGTACGCGAAATCGCGCATACCCCACTCATCGGTCTTGACGATCTTTCCACCTTCACTAGTGATGATTCCGCCAAGCTGTTCGATCAGTGCAGCACGCTTTTCTTCTTCCACGCCTGCGTTGATGATGTACATGACTTCATACTTGCTCATTTGTACACCTCCTTCTGGTCTATCGGCCATTACTGGCAAGGAGCAGATGAACTTCTGTTCACCCGACTCGCTTTTGAATAGTAACAGTTTCCAAAACGGATGTAAACAGAAAAATGCCGACGAATCGGCATTTTCTGGTGTCAATTACTTCGGTTGGGAAGTTTCGGTTTCCTCTTCTCCCTTCTTCTTTCTGTGGAAGAATCTGCGCTCCTTCTTTTCCTTATTTCGATGAAAGATACGGGGGTCGAGTCCTTTGGACTTGCGATACTTCCGGATTCCGTAAATCAACAATCCTCCAACAAGCAGGAATGGGAACAGATGAATCAGCACCAGGGTGAGCTCTTCCAGGAAATAAACGAAGAAGGTCCAGGAGTAGGTGAAGGTTTCCGTGACTTTCTCCCAGAAGCCATCGATATGAAGGCGGTTATCTACCGGGGTATACTTCTGTACTTCATTGATGTTCAGATAGATCGTGGAATATTCGACATCCGTATCCATGCTGGAACGATAGCTCTTCTTCTGATTCAGACGGGTCTGCACTTCCGAAAGACGCTCTTCTACCAGAATCATCTCTTCGACAGTCTCTGCCGCATCCATCATTTCAAGCAGCCTTGCCTGCTGTTTCTCCAAAGCTTCGATTTCAATGGAGTTGTCATTGTATCTGCGGGAAATGTTATCTACGCCCTGGGAGCGGGAGGTAATCTTTCCCGTTCCATCCATGTCATTCATGAAGGCGTCAAAGGATGCGGTAGGAATCCGTACTGTCATGGACAGGGATCGGTTATTACTGCGCTCCCGTCCATCATATAGACCCAGCTTCTGTCGTTATCCCAGGCATTTTCCTGTTCGATGATGCCATGATAGGCATTGATTCTCTCCCGAACGGCGGAGACGGTTTCCTCATAGGAAAGTGTTTCAATGTTCAGCGATCCGGTATACACCAGCTTATCGCCAGTCAGCGCCTCTTCCGGTGAATCGGAAGCTTCTTCGTACTCATAGTACGCCTCGCCCGCATCATATACCGCTGCGCTCTCCGCAACACCGAAATATTCGTTGCTTGAGGTATCATAGGCAGCCGCAGACGGGCTGGCACCAGACCCACATCCGCTTAAGGCAAATACAAGTGTTACTGCCGCAATCAGTTTTTCCGTTATTCTCATAGTCTTTCTCCCTTACTCAATATTGAAACACGTCAAACCCTCAATTCGCTGCACACTCCTCAAAAATATTTTTTCTTTACACAAATGGCTCCGCCTCAACCGGGCAGCCGCGCTCCACCGATTCCTCAAGTTTTATCAGAAACAGCGCATCTTCGATCGCTTCTTTGAATGGATAGACTTCCCTGCTCGTTGTAAGATACTCCTTCATATCCCATAACATCGTTTTAATCGCAAACTCATCACTCGTTCGATCAAGAACCAAAGCCGGACTCCAGGATGGAAGCGGGCCACTCCATAATGCCCGATACTTCTCCTGTACCAATGGCTCTAATGGGACTGTGGCCGGCTGATGCGTTTCATCCACATACCGCAGGCAGGTATCAGACCACTCTCCCTTCTCCCCACGTACGGTAATATGGCGGGAGCGGATAAAAGAATGGTATTGAAGACCACAGAAGTCATAAACTGCCGTTTTTCCCGAGGCATAGGTAATTAGTGCCTGCGTGCGGGTATGGTCATTCATCACTCCGGATGTAATCGGCCCATTGCGGGAGTCGGTTTCTTCCCCAGAAGACACCGAGCGGATGGCCTGAATGGTATAGGATTCTCCATCCGTCGATAACACTCGTCTTAAAAGACTTGCCCCATGATAATCATGCGCAAGGGAAAGATAGGCAGAGGTTGGCGCACCGATAAGCCCCTGGCGAATGACCTCAAGGCCAGCAGCGATCTCCGGCATCCGATGATATTGTTCTGCCACAAGAATCTTCGCCCCCTGACGATAGTAGTTCCATAGCGTTTCAAGTTCTTCGTTCGTCAGTCCGGCGGGCGTTTCCAGAATGACAGGATAGCCTTCCTTCAGCCATTCCTCTCCCACCGAAGCGATGGCTGTCTTATTCACCGCAATCACCACCGCGTCCGGCTGAAATGCAATTGCGGCTTCCTTATCCACAACAGCATCGATTCCCGTTTCTTCCTTCATCAAAGCTGCCTTTTCGCTTGAGCGGGTCAGAAAGCAGGCTTCAAACTGTGCAGGATGTTCGTGGGCAATCCGCCCGTAAAACTTTGCCCGATACCCTGAGCCGACAATCAGATAGCGAAACATCGGATTCACTTCCCTTCCTCAAAGGAAAACTTCATATCCCATGACGCCCGGATCTCATCCATCAGTTCCAGCACCGCCAGGCTGTCTTCTGGGCGGAAGATCTCACTGTGAGACTTCCCTTCACTTACACACCGGGTCACTTCCCGAATCTCATATTCAAAGCCATTGATTTCCATTGGGCACTTCACTTCATAAGGCGCTTCCCCTACCGGTTCTACCGTAAAGGAAGTGGCGGATTGAAAGTCCGGAAGATATACCACCGCCCGATCAAAGAAGAGCGCCGCATTTCGATCCGTTTTCAATCCAATCGCCTGAAGCGAATGGGCTGTTTTGTCGCCAGGATACTGCAGCTGAAGTACGCTGAACTCATCGGTCCCAAATTCATTGAAGCGCACCGTGGAGGTATAGGTCTTGGGAGAATGCCCCATTACCATATAAAGAAATCCCAGATTATAGATTCCGATATCAAGCAATGCGCCTCCACCCAGTTCAGAAACGAACTTCCGTGTACGACGCTGTCCTTCGGCGATGAACCCGTATTCCACTCGGGCATGGCGCAGCTCTCCCCACTTCTTTGAATGAATCATCGGTAACAGTGTTTCATAAAGCGGAAGGAATCGGATCCAGAATCCTTCCATCACAAAGAGATTTCTTTCTTCCGCAAGCTGATAGAGCTCACGGGCATCTTTGGCAGAAGTGGTAAACGGCTTTTCGCACAGCACGTGTTTTCCTGCCTCCAGGCACATCTTTGTATGTTGGTAATGAAGGTTGTTTGGAGTTGCGATGTATACCGCTTCTACCTCAGGATCACATAACAGTTCCTCATAAGAGCCATATGCCTGCGGGATTTCATAGGTTACTGCGAACTGTTCTGCTTTTGTGAGATCTCTTGAGGCTACTGCCTGAAGTGCCTCCCCTTCATTCAGCATCATGTTTACGGTTGCGGCGAATTTATTTGCGATCGTACCGGTTGAAAGAATTCCCCATTTCATAAGCGTTTCTCCGTTCTCTAATAACAATTATGACAGTAAAACCGCAGAGCCACAGGAAAAGGTGCCCGAAGGCACCCTGTCATTTCCTTATAACTGATAATTTCCCTGAATCAGACGCTTTTCAAACTGATCTTTCGGAAGCGGCTTATCATACAGATAACCCTGTACCCGATCACAGCCAAGATGATGGAGGAAGTCCCTTTGTTCCACAAGTTCTACACCTTCGGTAATGACATCGATATTCAAACGTTTTGCCATATCGATGATACTCTGAATGATAATCTCATCCGATTCTCCGAGCTGACGGTTAATGAAGGAGCGGTCAAT
This sequence comes from Solobacterium sp., assembly GCA_017469355.1. Taxonomy (GTDB): domain Bacteria; phylum Bacillota_I; class Bacilli_A; order Erysipelotrichales; family Erysipelotrichaceae; genus Bulleidia. The sequence goes on from JAFUGM010000056.1 coordinate 65,188, forward strand.
CTTAATTTCACCGACCGGGAATTCTCTCAGAACACTGAGAGAAGAATAACCAGTTCCGAAGTCATCAATGGAAGTTTCTACACCGAAGTCTTTCAGCTGTTCCAAGAAGTGAGCCATCTGTGCCTGCTCCTCTTCACTGGTTGTTTCGGTAACTTCCACAATGATTTCATGTTGGTCAATACCATACTTCTGAATGATTCCGACAATCTTATTGGAAAGCTCCGGATCGGTCAGATCTCTGCGGGAGAAGTTTACGGACACCGGAACCACATGACGTCCGGCTTCCTTCCACGCCGCGATATCCTTACATACCAGTTCCAGCATCGCAAGATCCAGAAAGACTACCTTACCTGTCTGTTCCAGAATCGGCACAAAGGCAATGGGGGGACCATACGTCCGTTTTCAAACCATCTGGTCAGTGCTTCTGCACCGATAATCTGTCCGGTGACGGTATTAACCTTCGGCTGATAGAAGACGGTAAACTCATTATTCGCAAGCGCCTTTTCAAATCCCTGTTCGATGGACTTGGTGCGGTTAGCTTCATCGTTAAGCTGATCGGTCAGCACAACAACCGGCTGCTTCGTCCGTTTTGCATAAGAAAGCGCAATTGCCGGACCACCGATAATATTATCGATTGAACATGGCATTTCGATATGCATGACACCCGCAACTGCTTCAATAGTCAGCGGAATCTCTTCTCCGCCATGAACTCCAATGACTTCCACTCCACCAAGGAGATGAATGAAATCTTCACTGCGCTGTCCCTTATGAACAAGCGCAACGAAATTATCTCCGCCAAGGTGGCCGAGCACTTCATCTTCCATCAGGAATTCATCCAGTTTATGGACGTAACGAAGAATGATCTCATTTCCTTCTTTCTGTCCAAACCGTTTATTCACAAGGCCAAAGCCTTTCAGGTTGAAATAGAATGCGTCGTACCCGTAAATGGTGCCAATGGCGAACTTCTCTCCGGCTTTACGCATATATCCTCCGGAATTGGGGAGTCCCGTCAAAAACTGCGTCAGGGAGCTGTTCACGACTTTATCGATCATACGGTAGCGACCGATATGAATGACAAGAATATGGAGAATGGTATTAAGATGTGCTTTGGTTTCTTCATCATAAGGGCGCCCCGGGAAGGCACAGGCGATGATCTCACCCGTTGATGGTTCATCGGTTGTAAAGGTATACGTGAAGGTTTCAGTTCCATCAAATCCCATATCACTGGTAAACAGCACCGAATCACGAAATACCGGCTTCTGTCCCACCTGGCCAGTACCGACTTCAAATCTTCCACTTAAGCGACCAATGTTCAGGATTTCGCTGACTTCAGCGACAGCTCTCCCGCAAACCCGCGGTGATGTGACATCCTCCGTAAGGATTTCCACAAAACGCTCCAAAGCATCCAGAAAACGTTTGTCTTCCATAACTACCACCATGCGTTTTTACGCATGCCCCCAAAGAAAAAACCTACCGCACCCATTATAAACAGATTTTTGTCTGAATTTCATCTATTTTTCACTTTTTGAAAAAACGGCAAATTACGACAAATCGCCAATATCCGTGTTGAAAAAGAGGATACTTGAGCCTTACCAAAGGCAACTCTTCAAGAGTACAACGTGCTCAAAATGATCAATCCAGATGGTAAATATCCTGCAGTGTCACCAATTGATAATGCGTATTGTCGGAGATCTTAAAGCCAGATCTGGAAAAAAAGCCATACCCCACCGGTCTCAATGTCGTTCGGCTTACCTGTTTGATTTCTTCATTGATGATTTCATCTGTTACTGGGGATTTCGTATACTTAACCTCATAAAATACATACCCACCATCACATTTTCCTACAATATCAAACTGGCCATTCCTGTTTTCTGACGGAACGTCATACCAGTAGGTTCCTATGTCTGTCAGTAATGGATTCAGCTTCCCACTTCTGTTTAAACGAATCAGATACTGCATGGCAATCTTCTCAAATTTCTTCGGTACATGTGCATTTTCAAAATGATCAGAAATATAGTTTTGATAAAATGTCTCATCGCTCAGTATCGCTCGGGCACTTTTATACCTATAGATATATTGATAATAGAATTGAACCGAACTATCTGCGATCCGATATCCAGATTTCATTTTATTTTTATGATCATTGATTGGTGATATATATTCAATCAAGTCCATCTTCAAAAGTTTCTCAAGTACATCTGAAAGGGAAGCAGAAGAATTGATATGCGATTTTGAAAGGATATCCGAAAAATGGAACGCGCCTTCTGCGATCGCAGAAAACACTGCACTGGCATTGGATATCTTCGACAGTTCTTCTTTGAGATTGATCGTAATATCATCTTCCAGATGCGAGAATTCCCCACTCAGCAGACGTATGATGTTTTCTTTTACCGACCGCGTGGAATCGATCTGCTGATTGTAAAATGGAACACCCCCAAATGCCGCATAACACCTCACTTTATCTTCCTCTGAAAAGGAATGGTAAAACTCAGATGAATCGAGATAATCCATTTCCTTTATCAATAGCTGAAGATGAAATCTCCTATACAGAGGATTATCAGCACTCAGAATATTCTCCATGGTAGCGATACTGCTGCCAGTCAGGAAAAACTTCAGTTTCGAGGAGGACTGATATCTGTCAATGATAGCCTGCAGTCTGGAATCCATTCCCGATACCGTTCTCCTTACATAAGGATATTCATCGAGCACCAGATAGACTTCCTTGGTACAGGAATACTCAAATATATAGGAAATAAGCTCTGGAAAGGATTCAAAATGGAGATGTGAAAGACCCAACACCTGTTGGGTTGTTCGTGTAAGCGCCTCAACGTTTGCCTGTTCACTATCTTGAAGGCACTGAAAAAATATACATGGAGCATCTCTGTTCAACAGGCAGTGTTTCAACAATTCTGTTTTTCCAAGACGTCTTCTTCCATAAACAATGCATCCCCGATAGTCACTCTGACTTGTCAGGTAGGCAATTGCGTCCTGTTCCTTAACTCTCCCTATAAATCTCATAGCCACTCCAATTTAGTCGGATCCATCCTTGTCGGTTTCATCCGACTAAATTATAACCGACAAGGCAAAAGAATCAATGGTGTCTGCCGTTTCTGATACTCACCAGTTCAAACTGAACCGTGTATCAGCACTGGAGGAAACGTTTCGAATTTAGGAAAACGGAGTTCCCTGACCTCTTAGAGGTCGTTGAGAACTCCGTTTCTTAACAGGATTCGATGATCACTGAACCGTGATACTTCATTGGAGTGTGTCACCGCAATGATAGTTTTACCGTACTGTTCCGATAACATCTGAAACAGACGAATGATCTCCTTTTCCGTATCTGTATCCAGGTTTCCGGTTGGCTCATCTGCGAAGATCAGATCTACATTTCCCGCAATTGCACGGGCAATCGCGATTCGCTGCTGCTCACCACCGGAAAGATGAGTGACCATACGGTCCGCCTTGGTATCGGCGATACCTACCATATTCAATAAGGCATAGGCCAGTTCTTTTCGATTCGAAGGAAGCGGATTGTCCGTTTCCGTCATAGCAGTCAGAATATTCTCCAGACCAGTAAGATAAGAGATCAGGTTGTATGACTGAAAGACAACGCCAATCTTATTGCGGCGGTAACGATTCAACCCGATATCATTCAGATTCTCCCCCTGAAAGTAGAGGGATCCGGATTCCTGTTTATCAAGTCCAGCCATAATGGAAAGAAGTGTAGTCTTACCTGAGCCGGAGGGCCCAAGAATGGTATAGAACGTACCTTCCTCAAACTCATAGGAGAGATGCTTGAGTATTTCCCGTTTGTAGTTTCCATCGGTATATCCGTAACAGATATCCTCCAGTTTCAATATCGTTCCCATAGCCACCTCAGTTCTGTTCCAGAAGAATCTGTTTTGGATTCAGCCGCATGATCATCACCGACGGAATCACGATTGCGATTAATACTACCCCAGTCCCAAGCAGGAAGATTTCACCAATCAGTAACGGTGATACCGCCACATGATATTCGGAAAGCAGATCCTCTTGCGTTACGGTAGTAAAGTAATCTGTCGAGTCACTCCAGACATAGTAGTTGTTGTCCTCCGTCTCATACTGCGCATCGGAAGCAGTCTGGAATTCCAGTACCGTTTCGCCCACTTTACCAGCGATCAATGAGCCGCTGAGACATGCGCCCGCAAAGCCGATGAAGGCGACAATAATCAATTCCACAAACAGCTGGGCGATGACTTTCAGTTTCGAGACACCGATCGAAAGCAGAACACCAATCTCATATTCTCGGGTCTTCAGCGTTAACGCTGTAACAAGAGAGATGATCACAATCGCATTGATTACGACAATCCATACCACGATATTGGCGAAGAAGCTCATCGTATCCAGAGGTCTTGCCATTTTGCGGAAGGTATCGTTATTCGCGTTCAGTTTCAGGTATTCCCCAAGTTCCTTTGTATGATCTGCCACAAACTCATCCACATTCAGGGGATCATCCAGCAGATAGATGACCTTGGATGGAGTATATGAAGACTCCCGGATCTCATCCATATCGGCACCTTCATACCAATCCGGATGTGCTTTTGACATGATTTCAACCATCTGGAGATTAAACTCCACTTGGGTGCTCATCGGCATTTGTATCCTGTTCTTAGGAGATTCATAGGGGCTCATCCAGCGGAAGTTCTCCGAAGAAGGATCGACATCTTCCGGAGTGGAATAAATACCAATGACTTCCAGTTCTAGATTGAAGTCATCCTCAGTGACTCCAGCCGCTTCATACGTGCTTCGATCCATTTCGAATTCCGATGGAGAGTTGTTGGAAATCGTGATCGTATCCCCAACGGAAAGTGCGTTAACTTCCGCAAATTCCTGGGTAATACAGACGACCTTGGCAGCCGTATCAATATCATTCTGGCTGTACCAGCGTCCATCTACGATGGTATAGGTTCCCTCTTCCAGTTCGATCATATCCGGATAGAAGTTGGCATAGATCATCAGATTCGGTTCGATGTATTCGTGCTCTTCCCCGTTTTCATCGATATAGGAGCCATAGCCCCGGTCTTCCGATTCATTGCCTAACGGCACATGGTCAAGTGTGGTATATGCAATATTTGTCTGCATATAATTGAACGCAATCACACGTTCATCTTCACTCAGACGGACGGCGGTTTCCCGGTCAATGGAAGGAAACTGGCGAACCGCTTCCTCATATTCATCGGAATCCTCGATATTATCCAGGTAATTCCAGAAACTGTTGTAATCCACTTCATAGCTGACCACCGCACGCATTTTCTTCCGGGTCAGTGTTTTCGCATTGTCAGATGCCTGTGAAATGCCCATTCCCAGTATCACAAGATTTCCAATCAGGAAAAACGTGATCGCAAGAAGCAGGGATTTGGTCGGCTTGCGTACAATATAGCGGATGCCCCGCGCAAAAAAGTTCATCATAGTCTGTCCTTATTATTCAGTTGTTTCTTCTGCCACAGCTTCGGTTGAGGCCGATGCACTCGACTCACTCGAAGCAGCGGGAGAAGGATTATATCGAATCTCAAAGCTGTCCGTTGCCTTAACGATTGTCTGGAAGGATCCCGATTCCGATGTATAGGTAGAACCACCGTTCACAATCACCTTCACATTGGTTACTGATCCATCTTCACAGGTCTTAAAACTGATGCCATTGGTATTACAGAAGGAGATGATGGCATTCAGGGAAGCCACATCCTGATCCGTCAACACAAAGGAAGATACCGCAGGCGGCGTCTGCGTTGGAGTTTCCACTGTGCAGGCACCGGTAGAACGCTGGTAATTGATGCGGCTGTAGTTATTCAATGGACGACCGCATCCATCCGCAAGATCACTTGTGCCATAGTAGCAGGCATACTTGATCACCTGTCCTGGCGTAGGATATGTATCAGAACAGGTCGGCTGATAATCATCGCCCCATTCGCCCGCCTGAATATCTGCCCCATGGAAGTTCACATCATCACACCATGCGCGCAATTCCAGATAATCTTTTCCAAGCCATTGTTGGGAATTGGTTTCCAGAATCGGCATATACATGGATATGGTCAGCTGCAGCACATCGCCGGAATCCATGGTTGTCCCAGGGGATACTGACTGGCCAATGACGGAGCCTAACGGTGCTTCGTTATAAATGGATTTTGTGACGATAGTCACCGTATTGTTTTTAGAAGACTTCCAGGCTTCCAGTTGTTCTGCGGAATAGCCGACAAGATTAGGAATCTTGACGCCCTTTCCCTTGGATACCGTTACCGTCAGGGTATCCCCTTCACTCATAGCAGTACCGGAGGCAGGAATCTGAGAAAGAATATAACCCGCTTCCACAATATCGGAGTTTACTTCCTGCTTGACGATCTGAACCTTCTTATTCGTCGCCCAGGCAACAGCTTCGTTATAAGACTTGTTCTGGAAATTCTCTACCGTGATCTGTCCCGCCGGTGCCGGTCCTTTCGAACAGCGGATTGTCAGTGTACTGCTGCGGGTGAATTCCGCTTCCGACACATTCTTAAGATCATAGGAGATGACTTCTCCCTCCGGCACGGTGGTACTGTACTCCGTGGTGATCTTCGTCTTGGTCAGCTTATTTTCATCCTTCCATGCGCTGAGCTCGCTGTACGTCATAGAAGAAATATCAGGGAAGGAAATCAGCTCATTGGGATCGGCTCCCTGCGACACCGTAAAGGTAATCGGGGTATCCTTGCGGATATGCGATCCCGGGGCAGGACTCTGAGAAATGACCACATCACTGCCATACTCCAGGCTGTATTCGTAGTTCCGGGCAAGTGCAGTGCTGTCGATCTTATACTGCGAAGCCCAGGAGGTTACCTCACTGAGACTCTTTCCGGTAAAATCCGGTAATACAATCGATGCCCGCAACAGGAAAAACCACAGCGCAAACAAAATCAGCGCCACAATCGCGCCAAGTCCCGCGATCATCGGTTTTGACAATTCCCGCTTTGGCTTATCGATTCGAACCCGCTCTTCCTGTTCAAAACTCTCCGGCCCATGGAACACCTGGGGCTCCGGTTCATATACTTCTTCCTCTTCTTCCTCGTCTGTATCTTCATACACTTCATCCGAAGGGAAGGAAAAGGAATCGTAGTCCGGTTCCTCTGCCTCAAGAGGCTCATGTTTTGAAACAAAATTATCAATGGTTGAAATCGAAGCAGTATCGCCATGTTTTCTGGCTTCCACCTGCTTTGCCAGTTCATTCATGAAATCAAGTTTATCTGACATAGCTGTCGTCTCCCGCGTAAGGCAGTTCAATTTTACTGCCCCTGTTGTTGAATTCAATAGAGTTAAACGAAACTTAATAAGTTCAGTCTTCCGACTTAAGTTCGAAGATCATATCACGCAGTTGTGCCGCGCGTTCAAAGTCGAGGGAAGCAGCGGCTTCCTTCATCTCGGCTTCCATATCAGCGATAAGTTTTGTCTTATCCCTGACAGGCAGTTTTGCCTTTTTCTTCATGTATTTCGCAGCCATCTCACGGGTTTCCTTCCCGCGGATCGCTTCTTCCACCGGTTTGATAATCGTCTTAGGAATAATTCCATGGGCTTCATTATAGGCTTCCTGTACTAACCGGCGACGTTCGGTTTCCCGAATTGCCCGTTCCATACTTCCGGTCATCACATCCGCATACATGTGAACCTCTCCCGACGAATTACGGGCCGCCCGGCCAATCGTCTGAATCAATGACCGTTCACTGCGCAGGAATCCTTCCTTATCCGCATCGAAAATACTGACGAGAGAAACCTCAGGAATATCCAGACCTTCTCTTAACAGGTTGATTCCGACAATGACATCAACTTTACCCAGACGAAGATCACGGATGATCTCCGTACGCTCCAACGTCTTGGTTTCGTGATGAAGGTAACTGACCTTGAATCCACGTTCCTTCAGGTAGTCCGTCAGATCCTCTGCCATTCGTACAGTGAGAGTGGTAATCAATACCCGTTCGTTTTTACGAATCCGTTTTGTGATCTCTTCACAGACATCATCCACCTGACCCTTCGTCGGTTTGACAATTACCTTAGGATCGAGAAGTCCCGTCGGACGGATGATCTGTTCGACCACCTGATGATCCACATGTTCCAGCTCATAATCTCCCGGTGTCGCCGAGCAATAAATAACCTGAGGCACAATGGTTTCAAATTCATCAAAACGCATCGGCCGATTCTCTAAGGCCGAAGGAAGACGGAAGCCATATTCCACAAGGGTTTCCTTCCGCTGGCGGTCGCCGTTATACATTCCCCGGATCTGCGGCAGAGAGACATGGCTTTCATCCACGATTAACAACATATCTTCAGGAAAGTAATCAAAGAGATTCCATGGCCGTTGTCCCGGAACTCTTCCATCAATATGCATGGAGTAGTTTTCAATTCCGGCGCAATACCCATTTTCCCGTAACGCTTCAAGATCAAAGCGCGTCCGTTGTTCCAGCCGTTCTGCTTCCAGGGGCTTCTCATTCTCCTTGAAGAATTTCAGGCGCTCTTCCAGTTCCGCTTCAATCGCATCACATGCCCGTAACATCTGATCATGATTTCGGGCATAGCCACTGGCTGGGAAAATGTTATAGAACTGATAGGCATTCTGCACATGTGAGGTAACCGGATCAATTTCCGTAATCCGCTCAATCTCATCCCCGAATAATTCAATCCGGATATTGAACTGATCTGTATAGCTTGGGGTCACGTCAATGACATCTCCCCTTACCCGCAGGGTTCCTCTGGTCTGGTCGATATCATTTCGGCGGTATTGAAGATCCACAAATTTCTTCAGGAGTTGATTGCGGTCGTAGCTCTCCCCCACCCGAATGGTAAAAAACATATCTTTGTATTGTGAAGGATCACTGGCGGCGTAGATACAGGCTACTGAGGCAACAACAATTGTATCTCTGCGTTCCAGCAGAGAGTTCAGCGTGCTCTCACGAAACATGTCCAGTTCTTCGTTGATCGCAGCGGTCTTTTCGATATACATATCGTTTTTCGGCATGTATGCCTCGGGCTGATAATAATCAAAGTTCGAGACAAAAAACTCTACCCGGTTATGCGGAAAGAGTTCCTTGAATTCGCTGTACAGCTGACCAGCCAGAGTCTTGTTGTGGGAAAAGACCAGCGTGGGTCGGTTTACCTGCGCAATAATATTGGCCATGGTGAAGGTTTTACCGGTACCGGTCGCACCTTCCAGGACCTGTTCTTTCTTACCTTCGTTCAACCCCTGCACAAGCCGCTCGATAGCCGCAGGCTGATCACCGGTTGGCTGAAACGGAGATACCAGTTCAAATTGTGTCATCATCTTCCTCGATTCGAATATTGGGAACTTCGATCGGTTCCACCATCACTGCCGACCCATATGGAAGCACAAGTGAGAGTGCTTCCCCTTCTTCTGTTTCCAGTTCGATTCCCTGGGTTTCCTGAATGAGTTCCAGAGCTCGCTGAAGCTGAGTGTCGGTTTCATCATTGACGGTCCATTCATGAATGACCGCCGAAATCAGGCTTTCATAAACATCGCTGTTGAGAACATCGGCTTGACTCAGATCATAAGCTTCTTCAAACCGATGAATCGCATCCAGTGTAGCTTCGGAGAAATACCCATCCATCCGACCTGGTTCATAGCCCAGAAAATCAAGACAGAGCTGTGCTTCTCTTACAAACTCGCTGACGGAATCTACACGGAATACCGCATCCTCTTCCATGGAGTCATAGGAAGAATTCAATACTTCATGAAGTTCAACGGTCTCATCCGGTTCAATTCCGGTTCCGTTAATCCAGAGTCCCTTCGGGCTCTTCCAGATACTGTCGGTATACTTCAGCGCGCTTCCGTCATCGAAGTACTGTGTTACCTGAACACTGCCCTTACCATAGGTTGTTACACCGATGACCGTGACATCATCCCGGTTTTCCTTCATTCCAAGCGTAAAGGCTTCCGCAGCGCTGGCTGTATTTTCATTGACCAGAATGACGATCGGGGAGAATGTCACATATGGACCTCCGGAGGTCTTACTGGAATCTGCCGTGCCATCGGTATACTCCCGGCGGATAAACGTCTTATTGGAAGGCAGGAAGAGACTGACCACATCCTTCAATGTCTCAAGGTATCCACCGCCATCATCCCGCAGGTCCAAAACAAGGCTTTCGACCTCTTCTTCCATGAATTCATCCAGGAATTCCCGGGTCTCAGTTTCCGTGGTTTCCCCAAACTGCTCAATCGCAATATAGCCGACATGATTGTCCATCACCATTCCATCCACGGTATGACCAACCTGTCCCCGTACAATATCCAGCGTTACGTATTGTCCTTCTCGCTGGAAGACAATCGTCACAACCGTTCCTTCTTCTCCCTGCACCAGATCCTTGATTTCCTGTGAGGTCATGTGATCCGTAACGATCCCATCCACTGAATGGATGATATCTCCCGCCTGAACACCGGCTTTCTCGGCCGGGGAATCACGGAAGACCCGGGTAATCAGATGGAGACCATCTTCCAGATTGGTGAACTGCACTCCAATTCCCACAAAGTTGCGGTTGATGCCCTGGGTGAAGCTTTCAATTTCTTCCTTGGACATATATGCGGTATGGGGATCTTCCTCATTGGAAGTCATACCGATCAATGCCTGATCAGTCAGACGCTCTTCAATATTTTCAATTCCCCGGGAGAAATACCAATATCGCTTCATGACATTCATGACATGCGAAACTTTTTCTTCTGAATCCTGTTGGGTGATATAGGTCACGCCATGGCGCAGGTTGTTGAAAAACGGAATCGGCTGAAAACTGCCCAGACCCCAGCCGATAAACAATGTCACCACAGAGAGAACCACAATCAAAACCTGCAGCGTATGATTCCGTTTCTGCAGTTTCTGATTTCTATCGTTCAGTTCATCTTCATAGCGGAAGCGTTCTACCGGAATTCGGTAGCTTACTTCCAGCCCATCATCTTCATGTCTTTCCGGCATTTAGTATTTTCTTATCCTCCAAACAGAGACTCTGGCTTGACTCGACATGGTGCCCCTACACCATTTTCACATAACCGAGAAAGACCGGCAGAACCCCAACCGCAGCCAAAAGCCAGATCACCGTTCCAGTTTCTTGCGTAATTTGTGAAGTCCCCGGCATCGCCGAGATAGAATACTTCGATATGGCAATGCGGACCGGAACTGTTTCCGGTAGAACCGACGAGTCCGATCTGTTGACCAGCCGCTACAATCGTTCCTTTTTCCACAACGGTTCCCGGACTCATATGAAGGTATTTGACCGCATACAGTCCGCCATTAATCTTCGTTAAGAGGTAGGCCTGATTACCACCGCCCCAGGAACCGCCGATATTGGCACCACAGCCATTCCCAAGTCCACCTGATGTACAGCCATCGGCAGAGTGCAGAATAACACCATTACCTACTGCCACAATCTTTGAACCGGCCGGGCCGGAGAAGTCTGCGCCCAGATGTACACCACCGCTGGCATAATGCCAGGTACCCGCATACGCATTGATGCGAATAGAGGGAACCGGGTAAGTCCATCCAGCCGTCGCAACGACCTCATTGAGCTTCTCGGTGATCTCTTCCATGAGTTTCTGAATCTGTTCAATCTCACCGGCAATCCGGTTGCCTTCAGCTTCCAGTTCTGCACTCTTCTGCTGGTATTCCTGTTCTACTACCTGTGCCTGATACATCAACGCAAGGTATTCATTCTGCTTAGCGACAACTTCATCCTTGCGTTTCTGCAGATCTTCCTTTTCCTGTTCCACTTCTTCAATATTGTGATTCAACTCATCAATCAGTGCAGACAGTTCCTGCATGACCTGGGTATCGTAATTGGTGATATCAGAAAGACCATTGGCAATCCGGATAAACTCATCAAAGGATCTGGCGCCCATCAGAATATCAAGATACTGATTCAGGCGCATTGTACGCTGCTGAATCACCATCCGGTGTTTGATTTTCTCTTCGGCTTCTTCAATCTCATTGCGGTTTTCTTCGATTTTGAGTTCCAACTCTTCAATCTTCTTTTCACTGACCGCAATCTGACCATTGATATCCGCAATCTCTCCGTTTAAGGCTGCGGCATCTGCCTGATACTGCTGTACCAGACCCGCATAGTAAAGAATGTCATTGGCAATCGCTTCCCTCTGACTTTCAATATCCTTTATTTTCTGACTGAGAACTGTGGACTGATTGGAACTCGCCTGCATGAATGCCATACACTGACTTTTTGTCTGCGATGTGAGTTCCCCGCTGCCGGTACAGATCGAAGTCCAGTATTCGGTATCGGAATAATCCGGTGTGCCGGAAGTCGTATTATCTCCTTCCTCCGCATAGACACCGCTGTATGACAGCGAGCACAACAGTCCCAGAGAACACAGTATCCGGAACAGACGTTTCATCAGCGCTTCCACCTCAGATAACGGGTCACCGAGAAGAACGATCCAAGCAGACCGACGAGGATCCCGATCCCCGCAAGAATCACGACCGCATATGGCAGGATGGTATCCGGAGGGACCAATGTGAACATCTGGGAAATCAGATATCCTCCGGTAAACTCATACAACGAGCGATACAGGTAAATCATGACCGCTACCGGGATAATCGCACCCAAGGCACCGATGATGATTCCTTCCACCACAAAGGGGGAACGAATAAAGCCATTACGTGCTCCGACATTGCGCATGATTGCGATTTCATCCGCTCGTGCGGTAATTGTCACCTTGATCGTATTACTGATTAACAACACCGCTAGTAACGATGTCAATAACGCCACAAACCATCCCGCAAAACGGATGGAACGAAGCACCCGCATGAGTTTGACGGCAGAAGCACCGCCGAAATTAACCGAATCAATTCCTTCAATCGCCTGGATGGCAGTCGCCGCCGCTTCCAGATCCTGTCCATCCTTGACTGTCACATAGAACGTGTCATGCATGGGGTTGTTTTCACCCTCAAACGGACGGAACGCTTCTTTGGTTTCTTCACTGGAGAAGGAATCCAGATAATACTGGAATTCTTCATCCTTGGTGTAATAGGTTACCGTATCAACGCCATCGATCGATTGGATGGCCAGAGAAATCCGGTCTTCCTGCTGAGCGGATTCATAGGAATAATCCACGGTCGCAGAAATCTCAACCGACTGTTCAATTCCCTGCGTAAACTGACCGACATTAACTGAAAATAACAGGAACAGGCTGATGATTCCGAGGGTAACCGTAACTGCGATACAGGAGCTGCTGGACATGGATCCATGACGGAATACACCCAGAAATCCCTCCTTGATCGGTCTCCAGATTCTACTGATCATGTTGGACATAACCTCCTTCCGCAAGATCTGCGACAATATGTCCATGTTCCAGGACAACCGTCCGCTTGCGGTGCTTATTTACGATGGTAAGGTCATGTGTCACCATCAGAATCGTCGTTCCGTATTCCCGGTTGATCTTTTCGAGCAGTGCCATGATTTCATCCGACATCGAAGGGTCGAGGTTTCCTGTAGGCTCATCTGCGATCAGAACCTTCGGCCGGTTGGCGATCGCTCTGGCCACAGCGACACGCTGCTGCTGGCCGCCGGATAATTCTCTTGGAAAACTGTTCCCCTTTTCATCCAGGCCAACGAGATTCATAACTTCACGCACTCTCCGGCGGATCAGATCCTTGCGGAGATTAATCACTTCTAACGCATAAGAAATATTCTCAAATACCGTTTTCGTAGGAAGAAGTTTGAAGTCCTGAAATACGACACCGATATTACGGCGGTAAACCGGAACTTTGGAATGACGCAGTTTTCCAACATCGATACCGACGACTTTGACGGTTCCCTTTGTCGGGATTTCTTCGCCGTCAAGGAGCTTGATCAACGTGGACTTTCCGGAACCTGTAGGCCCGATAATATATACGAATTCCCCCTGTTCCACCTTGAAATTGATGTCATAGAGGGCATTGACTCCGTTTTTGTATTTTTTGTACACATGGACACATTCAATCATACGGAATCCTCCTGGTGCTTCCTGGATTTAGACACTGCCGAAGCAGAACAAAACTGCTTTGGGAATAATCCCATTCATTATAAGATATGGTTTTCCCTTTTCCAAGGTATTGCTCAGATGCGGAAGGTAAAGCCTTCCCCATGCATATCCGTCGCATCCGTGGTAATGACAAAGGCGGCCGGATCGTACCGGTTGACGATCTCAAGCAGGGTGCCGTATTGTTTCTGGCTCACAACACACAACAACACCTTCCGTTCCTGTTTTGACCATCCGCCTTTTCCTTCAAGTATGGTTACACCCCGATCCAGTGCCTGCTGGGTCTCTTCCAGGATATCCTCCCAGCGGTCGGAAATAATCTGTACGCTTTTCGCTACACTTCCCTCTCCTGCCGAAAGCACCTTATTGATCGCATAGGTGGTAGTGAATACCGATAAAAGACCGACTAATACCGCCTCGATTCCATAAGCGAAATATCCTAACAGCACCGTCAAACCATCGGTAATCAGAACCAGGGTGCTGATCTTAATCCCGGTAAGCTTATGAATGATTAACGGAGGCACATCCATTCCTCCGGTGCTGGATCCCGCCCGCATGACGAGCCCTACACCGATTCCACCGATTAATCCACCATATAACGACGCAAGCAGCGGATCAATTTCCGGAATCACCAGCACATGACCAAGCAGGGTGTTAAACAGCGGGTACAGGATGGAGGATACCACCGTCGTCACAAAGAACTCCTTCCCCAATACCAGTGACCCCGCCAATAACAATCCCAGAGTCATGAGGTCAGCACTCAGTGTCTTATTAAAATGCGTAAATGGCTCCAATGCCACCGCAATACCGGCTACCCCACCGGAAAGGATATTGAATGGAATAATAAACATCTGCACGGATACACAGAGTAAAAACGTTCCGGCTACGATCAGGAACGCATTCAACAAGTTTCGCTGTTGTTTTGTCATCGTTGTTGTGGTCATCTGTCGCATTATATCACTTCGTGCTATGATTTTGAGAACCTCAAAGGAGGTGTTAAGAATCTTATGAAACAACCACGCAGACACTGGTGGGTCTGGATCCTGGTTGCTGGGTATATCTGGCTGATTTTCCGCAATTCCCTTATGGCAGCGTCAATCTCCGCCAGTGCCAGTATCAAGGTTACCTATTACCTGCTTCATATTCTGGAGCGGTTCGGCCTCTATGCCAACTTCTCCGTCTTTCATCACTACGTGCGTAAACTGGCACATTTTACCGAATTCGCAGGTCTTGGTTTTCTCGTCACATTCGCCATGGAGTTATGCCCGCTGTTTAAAAGTCGGCTGTTGAACTTCCTTCTGTTTCTGTTTGCGATTCCCGCAGCGGATGAAACCATTCAGCGATTCGTCGCAGGAAGAAGCAGTGAACTCAGGGATATGTTGATTGATGGAAGTGGGTTCCTGTTCGGTGGGCTCATCTGCTATATTCTGTTCCTGATTCTTCGGGATCTCTTTTATTCAAATCATAAAGGAGCACGTGCATGAAATCATCCAGAGAGATCGCATCCACTTATCGGTCAATTGCGAAAACCAAATGTTCGCTTTCTGCTGGAAGCGCCTTTCTCAGTGCCATCTATGCGGGTGGATTTATCGCCCTTGGGGCCTTCGGTTCCCAGATCGTCTCCTGTTCGATTCAGGATCCAGGGGCTGCCCGGCTTGCGGGGGCACTGGTTTTTCCAGTGGGACTAACGATGGTATTAACGGTCGGAACCGAACTGTTCACCGGAAATAATCTTATGATTCTGCCATTACTCGAACATGAGATTTCACCAAAGGATGTCCTGAAGAACTGGGGCATTGTCTATCTTGGAAATCTTGTGGGTTCGCTCATCATTGCGCTGCTTGTGGTATACAGTCATCTCCCTTCCCTATTTCATGGCGCCCTGGCTCAAACCATGATTACAGCTTCCCTTGCGAAAACATCACTCTCGTTTTCCGAAGCACTCCTGCGGGGAATTCTATGCAATATGCTTGTATGCCTTGCGGTATGGTGTGCCTTTTCGGCGCAGGAACAGGCTGGCAAGGTAATCAGTCTGTATCTTCCGACCATGTTATTTGTCTTATGTGGATTTGAGCACTCCATCGCAAATATGTATTTCATTCCCGCCGGAATCCTCACTGCATCGGCCCAGGGAAGTGCGGCCGGAATCGCCTTGAGTGATGTATTGATTCGTAATCTTCTTCCGGTAACGATCGGAAATCTGATTGGCGGCGCTTTCATCATAGGAGCAGGGTTTTTCCTGTTATTTGGATCCCATGAACGTTCCTGAGTGGATGATTCGAATTCTTTATCTTACGGCAGCACGGATGGATGTACCTCCCTTGTTTGGCCTGACGCATGTGCTGTTGTTTTTTCTGTGTGTCGGGGTGCCATGGGTCATCGCAAAACAGTTTGCGTCGATATCAAACGAAGCCGCAGTTAAACAGCTGGTGATCTGCGGATGGATTCTGGTGTTACTTGAATGTTATAAACAACTGTTTCTCTATGTTGTGGTCAATGCGTTTCACTATAACTACTGGTTCTTTCCGTTCCAGTTATGTTCTATCGCCATGTATCTCTGCGTGCTGTTGCCTATACTAAAGGGAAGCGCGAAGGAAACAGTACTTACCTTTCTTGGCTCGGTGTCTACACCCGGCGCGTTTCTCGCACTGCTGTATCCGGCAGACATGTTAAGAAGCTACGTATCATTGACCATCCATGGCTTTCTCTGGCATGCGATTCTCATGTATATCGGCTATACCGTGATTCTTCATCACAGGAGTACACCGGGATTTCGAGGGTTTCTTAAGGCTGCCGTTCTGTATCTTCTGCTTGCGGGAACCGCAATGATTCTGAATGTGGTGTTCTATCCCATGGCCACCTATGGCGCAAAACCGAATCTCTTCTACCTGTCTCCGCTTGTTATGAGTGAGCAGGCTGTCTTTCATTCCATTGCCATGACACTTGGAATTCCTGCCGAACACGCAATTTATATCATCACTTACCTGCTGTTCTGTTTTGCGATTCATACCGCGATCGCACGATTTCAGACAAAGAACATCACTTCATAAAACCAGCCCGGATTATTCCCGGGCCAGCTGACTTAATACATTCATGAATTCCTGATAGGTTCTGCAGTTGCTGAACAGGTTGATATTGGCCTCCTTATTCAGCAGTTTTACCAGATGATTGAATACAAAGCGGAAGTCCTTCCGATCCACATAGGAGATTCCAAACAGGATCAGTAAGGTAATCCCTTCTCCGCCCCAGTTCTGTTTCTTTTCATACGTCACAAAGGAGATGAAACTGCGGGATACACTGTGTCCGATCGCATGAGGAATCGCAACCTTCTTCACAAAGCAGGTCGAGGATAGCCTCTCCCGGCTGATGACACTTTCCACGAACGAGTCATCAAAATACCCCTGACCGCTTAATCGATCCGTTAATTGTCGTATGACATCGAACTCATCTTCACCATAAAGATCGGTAAAAAAGAGGTTCTCCGTGGTAAGCTCGCATAACGATTCCACGAATCGATCCGATTCCTTTGTTACAGAAAGTCTGCGGATCCGGTTGGAAATCAACTCCATCTGCTCATCTGTGATAAACGGGGCGACAATCACTGCCCCAGGCAGTGGTGTTTCACTGATCACGAAATCCGGCTTCATCCGTTCCCGGTCAAAGTCATGGATGGAAATGGTATACATGAGGTTCAGTTCCTTGGAAAACCGGTTCTGAAGCACTGTGATATTGTGCTGGTAAAACTGATGATAATCCGAGTAGACATAGATTGCGGAGACCTTGTTTCGGTTGGAATCGAGGCTCTCAATGAAGCTCCCAATATGTAATGCGATCAGAGAGATTTCATCCTGGTTGATTCGATATCCGGTTTTCTCTTCAATCAACGATGCGCAGTATACCGCAATATCAAAGATCAATGGATAGGTTCGCTTAATATCCATGATCATCGGGTTATGGATGGAATGAGAGATCTTCTGACGTTTGATCAGATTATCCACATGAAGGCAGAAGCGGGAGAAAAAGACATCATCAAACGGATCCAGAAGATAATAGTCCGTGACTTTCTCCAACATATAGTCGACCAGTTCAATCGTTGATTCACTGATATAGGAGGAAACATTCTCGCGATTGATCACCCGATAATCGAGTGTCGCAAGATTACTGGCCAGAAAGGCAGCGATATTGCTTTTCTCGGAAGGCACAACTTCAATTTGAAACGCTTCTTCCAGAAAGGCAGCGATCTTTTCGGTTGCGCTCCGTTCAATCTCACTGATCTCAAGGCCAATCGAAGACTCTTCAACGTAATAGTGGTTTCTGAGGCGATCAATTGTGATAATCAGATGGAGAATGATGTTATTTAAGGAATAGTCGTTGTAATAGAACGAACATTCCATGAAGATGCGTATCAGGTTTTCCTTGATCAGATCAATCTGGTAGCCGTTATCCAGGAAGCGGTCTGCGTCATCAAACATGAACCCCTTATAGCTCGTATTGGTAATCATATAGCTCGCAAAGGAGCGCTTATCCCGTTCGCTTCCAAGGATGGATAGATTTCCTCCTTCATTTTTCAATGTGAGGCGGAATGGGCTTAATCGCCGACGCAGTTTCTTCAGATCACTTTCCAGTGTCGCATCTGAGACAAACAGCTCTTCCGCAAGATCATAGGCATCTATCGGTTTCTCTTCAAATAATAAAGAGGAAATCAGAATGGATACCCGCTCCTCGGGAGAAAAGTCTCGAACTTCTGTTACAGGAGTCAATGATTCATTCAGACGATAGCTTCCTTGATCGGAAAGAATGCGTTCCTGCCCGCTTTTTTCATTAATCTGTCGAATATAGTTTTTAATCTGACGTGAGGAAACACCAAACCGCTCCGACAACTCCAAAAGCGTCACCGCTGAGCCGGCGTTCTGTTCAAAGTATGCGAGAATGTCCTTCGATCTGTTTCTTCTCATCGCATTTGTACCCGCAGATTCATTGTATTCCGCGATAATAAAATCGCAGAATATTTTAAGTACCGGATGGTGGTATTTAAAATATTTGAGCCCCATTACCATCACCCGTTACATTGAGGTCACAAAGAAGGAGATTCGCAAATGGAAATCTTAATCGTATGTGGAGGGGGAGCCTCCAGCAGCTTCATCGCACAAAACGTGCAGAAAGAAGGAAACGCCCGCGGTCTTGACCTTACGGTAGACGCGATCAGCGAAACCGAACTTGAGGACTATGTGGAAGGAAGAGCCGCCGTGCTTGCCGGACCGCATCTGAAGTATCTCGAGGACAGCCTTCGTGAAGTCGTAGATGAATACAACGTACCGTTCGACTTTATTAAGGAAAGTGATTACGCAACCATGAATGGAAAGAATATTCTCGATCACGCACTTTCCATCGCAAAACAATAATTCATTCGGAGGGGCTCATGAAGAAAATTATTGACTGGATGACCAACGTCGTTGGTCCAAAAGCAAGTAAAATTGCCAGAAATCCCTGGATCGCATCAATTCAGGAAACCATGATCGCAACGATTCCTGTTATGGTAATCAGTTCATTTGTCACCATTATCTCGATTCTCAACGAGTACATTCCCAACTTCCCGGATTTCTCCTATTTCAGTACCTTCACGATGGGACTCAGCGCAATGATGGTTGCGTACCTCGTTCCGACATTCGTACTTGAAAAACTGAGACTTCCCAAATACAAGCGTCAGGCCGGATTCATGGGCGTTGCGGTATTACTCGCAATGAGCCAGGCTATCGTTAATGAAGACGGAAACTTCGTAGTCGCATCCGACCGTATCGGTGCCAGCGGAATGTTCGTCGCTATCGTTGCCGGATTGTTTGTGGCATTTATCATGAAACTCTTCTCCAAGAGAAGTATGTTCTCTAAGGAAACAAAGATGCCGAAGTTCCTGGTCGACAGCTTTGACTCCATGGCTCCGATCATGATCATCATGATCATCGTATTCGTCCTTGCCGGATTACTGCATCTTGACCTCTATGAAATCGTCAACGTTATGATTTCCCCGCTGGTCAACATCGCACAGAGCCTGTTTGGATTCGTACTGATCAACTTCCTCATGGCATTCTTCTATTCCTTCGGTCTCAGCCCCTGGCTGCTGACTCCGGTGTACTACACCGTTGGTATGGATGCCATTGCGAAAAATGCGGCGGCAGTTGCGGCTGGCGGAAAAGCTGCACTGGTACTCACCAACGAAACACTGGGCGGATGGATCTGGCTCGGTGGTACCGGATGCACACTTACCCTCTGCATTCTGTTCCTTCTCTGCAAATCCGCAAAGCTCAAGGGTCTTGGCAGAACATGCATCTTCCCGGGTATCTTCAATATCAATGAACCGATCGTCTTTGGCTCCATCGTATTCAACCCTCTGCTTATGATTCCGATGTGGATCAACCCGATTGTTGTATCGATTATCACCTACGCAGTCATGAAGGCTGGCGCGGTTACCATCCCGTCCTCTTCCTTCCTGCTCTGGTATATGCCGATTCCGATTCAGACTTACCTTACAAACTACGATTTCAGAGGTGTAATTCTGGTACTCATCCTCTTAGCGATCACCGCTGTCATCTGGTATCCGTTTGTAGTAGCATATGACAAGCAGTGCCTTGAAGAAGAAGCCGCTGAAGCGAAATAAATTACAGGAGAAACATTATGACACTCGACGAGCTGAATGAAAAATCAATGGAAATGATCGTAGCTGCCGGAGAAGCGCGCAGTGCGCTGAACCAGGCGCTGGAAGCGATCGATGACATCGAAAAATATGATGAACTCATGGAAGAAGCGCGTAAGGCCATTACCCGGTCGCATACCGCACAGACCAAGGTTCTTCAGGGAACGATTACCGATCCCGATTTCTATCCGAACATTCTCTTCACACATGCGCAGGACACCCTGATGACGGTTATGAGTGAAATCAACACTGCCCGTTCTATCGGTAAGGTTTACCGCAAAGTGCTGGAGAAAATCAATGAGCGATAAGTTCTTCTTTGGCGGAAGTATCGCCTCACACCAGTGTGAAGGCGCTTATGACGAAGACGGAAAAGGACTTGGAATTATGGATCTGGTGACGGTGGGGAGTGTATCTGAACCGCGCCAGTTCCACGATTCTCTTCAGGATGGGATCTATTATCCTTCCCATACGGCAATTGACTTCTACCACACCTATAAAGAAGATATCGCCTTATTCAAGGAAGCTGGATTTACCGCCTTACGAATTTCTGTTGACTGGTCCCGCATCTTCCCCAATGGGGATGACGCGCTGCCAAACCAGGCTGGCATTGAGCACTATCGGGATGTCATAAGAGAACTTCGCAGGAATGATATCGAGCCGATTGTCACCCTGTTCCACTTCGAACTTCCCTTCAATATCGTCAAAACCTATGGTTCCTGGCAGAATCCTAAGACGGTAGAACTGTATCTGCGCTATGCGAAAACAATGTTTGAGGCATATCGCGATGAGGTTACCTACTGGGCAACATTCAACGAAATGAATCATCTGGATTCTGACATGGAGCTGAATGACTTCTTCACATATATGAATACCGGTTTATGTTATTCCAAGGTGGAGAATGCCTCACAGGTCATGGTCAGATGTTCGTACAATATGACTCTGGCTTCAGTGAAGGCTGTAAAGCTTGCCCATGAAATCAATCCGAACTTCAAAGTCGGATGTGTCTTCGGGCTCACGCCGGTATATGCCTACAGTGCCAATCCGGAAGATTCGATCAAGGCCTTCCAGACCATGGATCGAGACTGGTATCAGATTGACGCCATGACCAAGGGTGCCTTCCCGGAATACAAACTGGAAGCTTACCGCAGACGCGGCGTAGATATTACGATCAGTGAAGAAGATGCGGCTGCTTTCCATGAAGGGAAAATCGATTTCATCGGTGTCAACTATTACGCAAGTGCGGTAGAAACCGCATTACCGCAGGATGATATCAAAAACAACTTCTTCGGTGGGTTGAATAACCCTTACCTGAAAACCAGCGACTGGGGATGGACCATCGATCCCATTGGTCTTCGGTATCTATTGATGATGCTGGATCGGCGATACAATCTTCCGATGATCATCACTGAAAATGGTCTTGGGGCATATGACAGTCTGGAAGAAGACGGTTCCATTCATGACCCTTACCGCATCAGTTATCTGGACAGCCATCTGAAACAGATTCAAACTGCCATTAAAGAAGACAAGGTAAACTGCTTTGGCTATCTTATGTGGGGACCGATTGATCTTGTCTCGGCGACAACCGGAGAGATGAAAAAACGCTATGGGTTCATCTACGTCGACCGCAATGATGACGGCTCAGGATCCAACAGGCGTTACCGGAAGGATTCCTTCTTCTGGATTCAGGACATCATTAAAAACGGCATTCGTTAACCGTAATCAAAAAGCCTTCCGATGTGAAGGCTTTTTCATATATATGAAGTTTTGAATCGGTATTTCAGGCAGAGATGATCATACGGTCATCCGAAATATCTTCTTCCATATCCATCGTGATTCCATTGACCTTATATTTCTTTAATACAAACATGGTTACCGTTGCGGTAACGCCTTCGATCGGAGCCAGTTTCTCACCGACAAAATCCGCCACATCACGCATGGTTTTTCCGTTAATACTGACCATGAATTCCGAAGTTCCACTCATCAGATAGAGACTCGCAACTTCCGGGAAACGCGCAATGCGCTCCGCAATCTTGTCATAACCGGTACCGCGTTCCGGTTTTGCGCTGACACCAATAAACGCATCCACATGTTCGACATTCGTCTTGTCCCAGTTGATCACGGTATGGTAACCGCAGATCACCTTGTTCTGTTCCAGGTTGGCCTTTTCCGCCGCAACGGTCTCTTCGCTTTCGCCCAGAATATCCGCAAGATCGGTTACGGTTGCGCGCGGATCATCCGCAAGCAGGTTTAATAATTTCATGGAATCCATACTCAGTTTTCTCCTTTATGTTCCTTCAGGAAGGCTTCAATGCGGTTGAACGCCTCCCGCAGATGATCGAGGCTGTATGCGTAGCTGATTCTTGCGAATCCTTCGCCTGCCGGTCCAAATGCGGTTCCCGGCACAATCGCCACATGTTTTTCCTGAAGCAGTGTTTCACAAAAACGCTCACTGCTCATTCCGCTGGACGTAATATTCGGGAAGACATAGAAGGCACCTTTTGGCTCAAAGGTTTTCAATCCCATTTCATTCAGCCGCCGCACACAGTATTCTCTTCTCAAATCATACTGTCTGCGCATCTCTTCCACATCATCATCGCAATCCCGCAAGGCGGTGATCGCCGCATACTGTGAGGTGGTAGGCGCTGCCATGATACAGCTCTGATGAATTTTGATCATGGTCTTAATCAGAGGTTTGGGGCCGCAGGCATAGCCAAGCCGCCATCCGGTCATCGAGAAGGTCTTGGAGAACCCACCGATTACTACCGTGCGTTCTCTCATCCCTTCGATCGATGCGATAGATTCATGCTTGATTCCATAAACAAGTTCCGCATAAATCTCATCAGAAAGAATGATAATATCTGTTCCCCGCAGTACTTCCGCAATCGCTTCGAGATCCTCATGGCGAAGTACCGCCCCGGTCGGGTTATTCGGGAATCCCAACACCAGCACTTTTGTTTTTTCGGTAATCGCATTGCGAATCTGTTCTGCCGTGATACGGAATTCGTTTTCCTCAAGACACGGCACATGAACCGGAACTCCCTGTGTCAGTGTGGTAATTGGTTCATAACTGACATAACATGGCTCCGGAATGATAACTTCATCTCCCGGTTCCAACAGTGCCCGTAAGGCCAGATCAATCGCTTCCGATCCACCGACGGTAATGATTGTCTCTTCAGTCTCATATGTAAGACCATACTTCCGCTTCATATACTCACATACCGCGATACGGAGTTCTTTTAATCCCGCATTCGCTGTATATTTCGTGCGGCCAAGTTCCAATGAGTGAATCGCCGCATCACGAATATCCCATGGGGTCTGAAAATCAGGCTCACCAACACCGAGTGAAATGCACTCCGGCATCTCCGCCGCAAGATCAAAGAATTTCCGGATTCCGGAAGGCTTCATCTCTACTGCGTATTTCGATAACAAACGTTCATAGTCCATAGCTTTCACCTGTATTGTTACATTATAAAATATGTGTCAATGCGTGAAAAAAGGATCTACAGTTTTCGGCTATAGATCCCTACTCTCTATATTGGTCAGTCGCCGTAATGGCTCTTGCAGGAGGCAATGATCGCTATATCGCCTTCTACCTTATAGACAACCCT
The DNA here is from genome assembly GCA_017469355.1 of Solobacterium sp. Classification (GTDB taxonomy): domain Bacteria; phylum Bacillota_I; class Bacilli_A; order Erysipelotrichales; family Erysipelotrichaceae; genus Bulleidia. The sequence continues at coordinate 89,513 of JAFUGM010000056.1, forward strand.
GTTTGTCTCATCAATTCTCCGGCTCCACCATCCGCTTAGGTTCTCTTTTAACGGTTCCGGCTTGCCAATGCCGTCAAATGGGCTTCGCTGTATATCTTTGATCAATGCATTGATCCTCTTCAAAGTTTTCTTATCCTGTATCTGCCACGAGAGATACTCCTCCCACGCCCGTTCATCCCACAGTATTCTCACAGATTCAATCCTCGATCAGTGTGTGTTCCGCAAGTGTCGCCTTACCGGAATCGATCTCGGACAGCACCTTTTTCAGATAGGACATGTTGGCATCAGAGTAAAATGGGTCAACAGATACTTCAAAGGGAATCCGTTTCTCGCGGCCCATCTTTTTTGCGAAGATAGTAAAGGCGGTAGACATGCTCATACCTAAGTCCCGGCATACTTCCTCCATGTTCTTTTTATCTTCTTCCTCTAAACGGAAATTCACTAAAACCTGTGTCATACTAACATCTCCTTTCCTGGTCACAATATATCAAATTAGAAAGCAAATATAAAGCATTTTACTATCATATATCTTATTATTATGGCTATAAAGAATTTGATCTTGACGTCTAATCTGTATCACTAAAAAGCAGCCTTGTATATATAGACTGCTTTATACGGTAATTTCCGCAAACGCCCCATCTATGAGATTCACAAGATCATTGGGGTTTACTTCCACCTGTACTCCGACTTTCCCGCCGGAAACACATATCGCGTCAAAGAGCACAGCGGTTTCATCAAACCAGGTCGGAAATGGTTTCTTCATTCCCACCGGAGAACAGCCGCCGTGAATATACCCGGTTAAGGGAAACAGTTCCTTCTGATGAATCATCTCAATAGACTTTACTCCGGCAGTTCTGGCGGCCCGCTTGAGATCCAGTTTTTCTTTCACCGGTATCACAAAGACATAGTGATTGCGGTCTTCGCCAACCGTAACCAGCGTCTTGAATACCTGTTCAGGATCCTGTCCGCATTTTTCAGCGACAGAGACACCATCAATTGCGCCATCCTGCGTATCGTAGGTATGAATTTCATACGGAATTCCAGCGGTATCCAGAATCCGCATGGCATTGGTTTTGACTTCCTTGGTTTTTGCCATATCACTCACTCAGAAGAATACGGTCGTTATCAAATTCCTTACCGGCACTCTTCCTAAACATGTCCATCAGATCCTGAATTGTCAGCCCTTCCCGCTCGCTTCCGGAAAGGTCAAGGATGATATTCCCATTCGCCATCATGAGGGTGCGGTTACCAACGGTCACCGCCTGTTTCAGGTTATGGGTAACCATGAGACAGGTCGTATGGTTTTCTTCTGTGATCTGTACCGTCAACTCCATAATCTTGGCGGCGGCTTGGGGATCAAGTGCCGCAGTATGTTCATCCAGAAGCAGGATTTTCGGTGGGACAAGGGTTGCCATAAGGAGTGTGAGCGCCTGGCGCTGTCCTCCCGAAAGGGTTCCAACCGGTGTATTCATTCGATCTTCGAGTCCCATATCCAGCATCTTCAGCCGATCATGGAAAAACTCTTTTTCCTTTCTGGAAATATGACTTAAAGGATTGGTATTCTTCTCTGCCCTCAGATACGCCAGCGCGAGGTTTTCCTCAATGGTCATATGAGGAGCCGTTCCTTTGAGCGGATCCTGAAACAGCCGGCCGATATACTTGGAGCGAATGTAATCCGGTTCAAATGTAATGTTCTTTCCATCCAGAAGAATGCGCCCGCTGTCCGCAAGGAACGTTCCTGATATCGCATTGAACAGCGTGCTTTTTCCAGCGCCGTTGGAGCCGACGATCGTAATGAAATCGCCGTCATTTACGGTAAGGGAAAGCCCGGCCAGTGCCGTCTTTTCATTTACGGTTCCGGGATTGAAGACCTTGGAAATATTCTGTATCTCCAGCATATTACCTCATCTCCCTTCTTGCCCGGGAAGAAATCTTCATCTGATTCTGAACGGTCGGTGCCGCAATCGCCGCGGCTACGATGACCGCCGTCATCAGTTTCAGTCCTTCGATCGGAATGATTCGTGTCTGAAGCACGATCGCATAGATGAACCGGTAAATGATATTACCGACAAGACAAGCGGTGATGTTTCGGCCAATGGATTTACGGCCATTGATGACTGTTTCTCCAATGATCAATGTCGCAAGTCCAATGACCACAATTCCAGTTCCCGCATTGATATCTGCGCTCTTCTGTAACTGCCCGGCGACTGCCCCGCTTAAGGCGGTAAAGCAGTTCGCAATTGTCAGACCTACTGTGATCATGAACTTGGGGTTAATGGAAGATGCGCTGACCATATCTTTGTTGTCTCCGGTCGCCCGGATGGAAAGACCGATCCGGGTGCGCAGAAACTGCCGCATCAATACCATACAGATAAGAGCGATACATAAGACCAGCAGTATTGAATACCAGCTTCCCCCAATTCCTGTAGCACGGAATTTTGTGAAGATGGTTTCCTGCTTGATGAGCGAAACATTGGAGCTCCATCCCATCGCCATGAGATTCACGGTATAAAGACCGGTATTGGTAATAATACCGGCAATGATGGAAGGAACACCTAATCTGGTCTGGAGGAATGCCGTCACAAAGCCGGCACACCCTCCTGCCGCAATTGCACAGAAGAGTCCCGCAAGGGGATGGCCTTTGGCAGCCATGGATACGGACACCGCCATACCAAGTACAAAACAGCCATCGGTAGTGAGATCGGCAATATCAAGAACCCGGTAGCTCAGGAACAATGCCAGAGCTACCAGGCTGTAGATACATCCAAGAGATAACGCAGTCTGTGCGATATGCAGCATGAATACCCAATTACTCCTTAGTCTTCTGTGGTAATGACTTCTACCAGTTCACCAAACGCCTTGAGCGCATCATAGTCAAGGCCGAGTGCTTCTGCAGTTTCTGTGTTCACTGTGACAATTCCGCCATCCATCAGATAGTAATCATCAAGACCAGAAATACCTTTGGTAATCGCCTCAAACGCAAGATCTGCCGTCTTTGTGCCAAGTTCGGTATAGTTGACACCACAGGTAGTATATGCGCCATTGCGGACGAAGCTGTCAGCACCGGTGAAGTGAGGAATGCCTGCCTCCGCAAACATCGGAGCGATGGCCAGTTCCGCAGCCATGATGACATTGTCTGTCGGTGTGAAGATCGCATCCACATTCTGACCGATCAAAGAAGAAGCCGCCTGAATGACTTCATCATTGGTGTTGCCATTGGCTTCCACATAGGAGATGCCTTTAGCGTCAAGATATTCCTTCGCCTCCGCAATCGGACGCTCGGAGTTTGCCTCAGACTTGGAGTAAAGCAGACCTACGGTCTTAACATCCGGGTTCTGAGCCAGAATCATGTCCATAATTAACGGTGTATTTAATGCGTCGCTGGTACCGCTGACATAGCTGATGCCAGTGAGTTCTGCAGCTTCCGGATCAGAAATCGCCGCATAGACAACCGGTGTTTCGGTATCAGATGCCGCAGCGGTCATGGTCTGCGCCGCAAGCGTAGCGATCGGAACGATGACATCCACATTATCTGCGATTGCCTGTGAGCCGATCTGCTGAAGCGTCGTCTGGTCATTCTGACCGGAATAGATATCACCGTATTCAATAACGACACCATTCTCTGCTGCTAAGACATCAAATTCCGCCGCAATCGCATTGGCAATTTCATCCAGAGACGCATGGTCAAGCTGCTTTACGATCGCAACTTTGTATACGGTTGTTTCTTCGGCATCAGTTGTGCCGGCGGATGCGGTTCCTTCGGAAGTATCTGTTCCGCAGGCAGCCATGGCGATTGTGAGAAGTGCGGCTAAGGAAGCCTTGAAGAATTTGGTTGTTTTCATTTCATTTCCCTCCTATCAGGTGGCAGATGATCCTTGAGACGCCGCTCTCAAGGAAGAAAAAACTCCCATCCCATATGGGACAGGAGTCATAAACTTCTGCGATACCACCCAACTTGACGTTTATACTGAACGTCCACTCGCTTTACGTACCATCATACGCATCTGATCGATAACGGGTTAGATTCCCGTCCTTCCTACTTGGTTTCCCGTTCAGTCGGCCCTGTTGAAGTCCATTCCTGCGAAATCCGCCCGCCCCCTTTCCACCTTCCGGGGTGCTCTCTTGCGGCTTCTTTTCGAAGTACTCGTCTTCGTCAACGGTTTTTGTGTATGTCAAAATTATTTCCGATCCAAAATCGGATGTCAAGAATATTTCTGGAATCATTTTCATGAATCGATCATATTTCTGAAACATTTTTCAATCAGAAACATGCATATTCTCTACGCCGTTCTTCCTTCATCCTGCGCAAAAAGTTTTGGGGGTATTATGCATAATGCGTTATATTAAATAAGGAATTTGAAGGAGGAAAACGATGTATCAGATTATCCGAAAACGGGAACTGAATGCGTCCGTCACCGAGATGGACATTCTGGCTCCCCTGGTTGCCCGGAAAGCCAAAGCCGGCCAGTTCATCATTCTTCGTGTCGATGAAGAAGGCGAACGTATCCCTTTGACAATTGCGGGTGCCGATCCTGAAGAAGGAACCGTCAAGATCATTTTCCAGCTTGTCGGTGCCACAACCATTGCGCTGAATGCGAAGAAGGAAGGCGAATCCATTGAGGACTTCACAGGTCCGCTTGGAACTCCGACCCCGATTGAAGGAAAGAAAAAGGTCTGCGTGATCGGCGGTGGTGTCGGATGCGCAATTGCGATGCCTGTTGCCAAGGCATTCCATGACCAGGGAACCGAAGTTACCAGTATTATCGGTTTCCGAAACAAAGATATTCTCATTCTCGAAGAGGAATTCCGTTCCTTCTCCGATAAGCTCATCGTCACGACAGATGATGGATCGTATGGATTCCATGGAAATGTCACTGTTCCCCTGAAGGAAATGCTGGAGAATGGTGAACAGTTCGATGAAATCCTGACCATTGGACCGTTAATCATGATGAAGTTTGTCGTGGAGACTGCCCGCCCGTTCAATGTGCCGGTTTCTGTATCCATGAACCCGATCATGATCGATGGAACAGGTATGTGCGGCGGCTGCCGTCTGAGTCTTACTCAGGATGGCAAGCGTGTTACCAAGTTTGCCTGTGTCGACGGGCCGGATTTCAACGGCTATGAAGTTGATTTCGACGAGGCGATGTCCCGTAACCGTATGTATGTGAATTTCGAATCCATCAAACGTGAAGAAACCTGCAATCTGTTAAAGGAGGCTCAGTAATGGCTCTCGATCCTAAAAAACATGAAATGCCGACGCAGGAACCTGCGGTACGTGCTCATAATTTCAATGAAGTAGCGCTCGGATATACACTCGAAATTGCTACGGCAGAAGCTTCCCGCTGCCTGAACTGTAAAAATCGTCCATGTGTCAGCGGCTGTCCGGTAAACATTCACATCCCTGAATTCCTGAAGGAAGTCAAAGAAGGCAACCTGGAAGGTGCGTATAAGATCATCACCGAAACCTCTTCCCTGCCAGCAGTCTGCGGCCGTGTATGCCCGCAGGAAAGCCAGTGCGAAAGCAAGTGCACCCTCGGCATCAAGTTCGAGCCGGTCGGTATCGGACGTGTCGAACGGTTCGTTGCGGACTATCATAACGCTAACGTTACCACCGCACCGGAAAAGCCGGAGCCTAATGGGCATAAGGTTGCGATTGTAGGTTCTGGCCCAAGTGGCCTCACCTGTGCTGGCGACCTGGCGAAGAAAGGTTACCAGGTTACCGTATATGAAGCACTCCACAAAGCAGGAGGCGTTCTGGTTTACGGTATTCCTGAATTCCGTCTTCCCAAGTCCATCGTCGCAAGAGAAGTTGAGACATTGAAGCAGCTTGGCGTCGATGTGGAAACCAATATCGTCATCGGTAAGACACTGACAGTGGATGAACTGTTTGATATGGGCTATGAAGCAGTATTCATCGGTTCTGGCGCAGGTCTGCCGAACTTCATGAATATTCCTGGTGAAGCATTAAAAGGTGTATATTCCGCAAATGAATTCCTCACCCGCAGTAACCTGATGAAGTCCTACCTCGATGATCCGGTAACCCCGATCATGAAGGGCGGTAAGGTTGCGGTAGTCGGCGGCGGAAACGTTGCGATGGATGCGGCGAGAACTGCACTTCGTCTTGGGGCAGAAAAGGTATATATCGTATACCGTCGTTCCATGGAAGAACTGCCTGCTCGTAAGGAAGAAGTCGAACATGCGCAGGAAGAAGGAATTGAATTCCTGCTTCTCCACAACCCGACCGAGATCCTTGGCTATCAGAATCCTGACAATCCCCGTGATGAAAGAAACGGTTTCGTTACCGGCATGAAGTGCATCAAGATGGAACTTGGTGAACCGGATGAAAAAGGACGCAGACGTCCGATTCCGATCGAAGGCAGCGAATTCACCATTGATGTGGATACCGTCATCATGGCAATCGGAACTTCTCCGAACCCGCTGATCAAGAACACCACCGATGGTCTTGAAGTAAACAAGCGCGGCGGAATCATCGTCAATGAAGATGGACTGACTTCCCGTAACGGAGTCTATGCCGGAGGTGATGCGGTCACAGGTGCCGCGACAGTTATCTCCGCCATGGGCGCTGGAAAACTCGCAGCCAAGAGTATTGATTCCTGGCTGTCCGGCACAGGCGAAGAAGCTTAATTCATTTTTGTAAAACACCCCTCCCAGTTGTTGGGAAGGGTGTTTTTTAGGTTTAATGACTTACTTGTTGAAGGTGGTAGTACAGCGCTCCGATGAGATTAGAGTCATTGCCAAATGTGCAGAGAACCACCTCTGGTTTTTCTACGGCATAATGGGGATCGATTTTCGCATAGGACCCTTCAAGAGATTGATTCAGGTATTCCAGGAATAAGGTTTCTTTGGAATAACCTCCGCCGATTGCGATGCGTTCAATATCAAGTACTGCCTGAATGGAAAGTATTCCATTGGTCAGATAGGTACAGTATTCACGCAATACCGCAAGGGCGTCCGGGTCCTTTCGGTTTGCCCGCTGGAAAAACCATTTTCCGCCAATTTCATCTCTGGCCAGTCCCATCCGGTCCGTATACATATCGAGAAGGGAATGACTCCGGGAGAGATTCACCCAGGTATGGTCAGGAGAAAACGGCTCCTTCATGAACGCAATCATATTGCCAATTTCTCCGGCAGAGCTGTGCGAGCCGCGGTATAACTGATGATTGATAATGACTCCCCCGCCGACTCCGGTTCCGATGGCGATGACGATCCCATTCTCCACATTCATCATCGATCCTCGCCACAGTTCTGCCAGGGCTGCGCATTTCCCGTCATTTTCGACGGTGATCGGATGATGCATATGTGAGCTCAGTAACTCGATCAGATTCACATGATAAAGATAACGGAGGGCTCCGCCATGGTAGAAATAACCGGTTGAGCTGTCGATCCGGCCAGGTGCGGAAATTGCGACACCTTCAATTTTCGATTCGTAGCGATCATAGATTCCAAACAGAATGTTAAGAAACGCATCCAGGTCTTCTCTGGGTGTTTTGATTTTATCTCCCCGATCGAGAATTTCCCGGTCATTCATCAACGCATATTTAATGCTGGAACCACCGATATCAATCGCAAGATAGCTCATTCTGCAGTTTCCTCATTCAGATGATCTGTCTGAAACTGTCTTGAGGAAGCGATCAATGCTTCATAAAATGCACGGAAATACGGCCGGAGTTCCTCTGGTACTTCCTGTTCTCTCGAATTCAGAAGTTCTGCTTCCCGACTGCGGTCCAACACTGGCAATCCATGTTCAATCTTGTAGGAAAGGATTCCTTTTACCGCATTGAAGCGTTTCACAAACAGCTCCGTCAGCTGCTGATCTACTTCATTAATAATGAGTCTGTTTTCTTCCAGTTGATTCATACGATTTACTCTCCACGTCTTTAATCATATATTTCCTGACCCATGTTTCCAATATCAACCTCTGCACTTTCCCGTTTGATACAATGGTGTTATGAACCCACAGGTAACCGCTGAATATATCGCATCACAATTCAAGGAAATGACACGTACGACTCCGATATCTGATATTTCCGTATCCATGATCTGTACCGCAAGCACAATCAATCGGAGTACATTTTATTATTACTTCAAAAATAAGGATGAACTGATCCGATGGATGATTCATCATGATATCTCTTCACGGTTTTATGAGGCATCCAAGCATACCTGGAAGCACAACGTTACCCTTCTTCTCAAGGAGTTCTACGATCACCCTTCACTTTATACAGAGATTCTGAATGGCCCACATGCGACAACGCTTACTTCCTCGTTATATAACATGACCAACACCACAAATCTTCAGGGAATGGAATCCGTCCTGCAGGGGCGTGAACTGGACAAACAGGATCGTTCCTTTCTCTCCTCTTTCTTTGCGCATGCATTTACTGGAATGTATACCGACTATATCCGCTCAGGATGTACAGAGGCCCCTGAACAATATGCTTCCCGGTTTGAACCAGTTGTAAATCATGGCTTCTTTGAAACAGTGACGCGTCTTTCGAATCAAAGTGAGTGATTCTCATAAACAACGCAAAGAAAAAGGGCTGTAGGTTCCCCCGGAGCGCTTCCGGAAGTGTTAACAGCCCTATTTTCCTTTTTGATGACTTCCTTAGATCAGGAAATACTTGAGAACGAAGACAACGCTCAGGATGTACAGCAGTACATTGAGATCTTTTGTCTTGCCAGTGAGAATCTTGAGAACGGTGTAGCTGATGATACCGAATGCGATACCATCGGAGATGGAATACGCAAAGCCCATCATGGTAATGCAGCAGAAGCAGGGAATCGCTTCAGTCAGATCATTCCAGTCAATCTTGTTGACCTGCTGCATCATCAGGAAGCCGACAACGATCAGCGCCGGTGCTGTTGCGAAACTCGGGATGGTCAGGAACAGCGGGCTGAGGAACAGTGCCAGCAGGAACAGAACACCAGTCGTGCAGGAAGTAAGACCTGTACGGCCGCCTTCGGAAATACCGGAAGAAGATTCAACGAATGTTGTGACAGTGGATGTACCAAGCAGTGCACCTACGGTAGTACCGATGGCGTCTGCTAAGAGAACTCCCTTAATGCCTTCGAGCTTGCCATCTTCATCCAGCATGTCTGCCTTGGACGCGCAGCCGATTACGGTTCCCAGCGTATCGAAGATATCGACAAACAGGAATGCGAATACAACGACGATGAAGTCGAGGGTATGCGTCGCAATGAAGCTGAAGTCAAGCTTGAATGCAGTCGGAGCCAGAGAAGCCGGAGCGGAGAAGATCGCCGTCGGAATCACGGAATAGAAGCCTGCTTCCGGGTTCGGTACATAGATACCAACCAGCTGGCATACAATGCCAAGCAGCCATGTCGCAAGGATTCCGAATAACATGTATCCCTTGACACCCTTTACTAACAGCATCGCTGTAATGACAACACCGATGAGCGCGAGAATGACGCTGATTCCTGCGGTATTGAAGGTGCCGCCTGCGATGGAGCCGTTGAAGCTGAACAGTGTGACGAGTGTGGAACCATCAACGATAAGTCCTGCGTTCTGAACGCCGATGAAGGCAATGAATAAGCCGATACCTACGGAAACCGCAACTTTCAGATTTGCCGGGATCGCATTGAAGATTGCTTCACGTACGTTGGTAACGGAAAGCAGAATAAAGATCAGACCTTCCACAAATACAGCCGTCAGTGCAACCTGCCAGGGATAACCCATTCCGATACATACGGTATAAGCGAAGTATGCATTCAGACCAAGTCCTGCAGATAGCGCGAACGGCTTGTTGGCTAACAGAGCCATAGCGAAACATGCGATGGCGGAGGCTACAGCAGTCGCTGTGAGGATGGAGCCACGGTCCATGCCGGAAGCCTCGAGAATGTTCGGGTTAACAGCGAGGATGTAAACCATGGTCATGAATGTCGTAACGCCGGCAATCAGTTCTGTCTTTACATCTGAACCGTTTTCCTGAAGCTTAAAATACTTTTCAAACATTAAGTATCCCCCTTCTTGTCTTCCTCTATTCCTGCCAAACAAAAACTTCTGCCACCTATCCCGCTCTCGGCAGAAGCATTCGGAAAAATGTATCGTAGTCCCGCAGTTAAGGCCACAGGGTAGAGACACTTCCGCCGAATCCGAAAGCATATACGATATGAGAAGACACGAGAATTATAAACCTTTCATCGGCGTGAAGATACAGTTTTTTGTCTGTTTTGGGCATGACAGCGCTTTCAAAGCCCGTGATACTGCCATCTTTGTGGTATCATGCAAGAGAAACTAAGGAAGGCGGAACCTTTATGAGTAACTTTGTATTTATTTCACCCAATTTCCCGAGAACATATTATCAATTCCCCAAAGCATGGAAGGAAGTAGGAGGAACTTCACTCTGTATCGGAGAAGACCCTTATGATACCCTCCCCCAGGAACTGAAGGAAGCCATGGACGAGTATTATCAGGTTGGATCCATGATGGATTATGACCAGATGTATCGTGCCGTTGCGTGGTTTGCGCATAAACATGGAAAGATTGACTGGCTTGAAAGCAACAATGAGTTCTGGCTCGAACAGGATGCCAGATTACGTACGGATTTCAATATCACTTCTGGTGATAAGAGTGACTCCGTCATGCGCTATAAGACCAAGTCAAATATGAAAGCCTATTATGAACAGGCTGGTGTTCCCGTTGCCCGCTATCATCTTGTGACAACAGAGGAAGAAGGAAAGAAGTTCATCAAGGAAGTCGGTTATCCGGTCATCGTCAAGCCAAATGATGGTGTTGGTGCCAACGCCACATGGAAGATCGCCAATGATCAGCAGCTGAAAGATTTCTATAAACAGGATCTCAAGACACAGTACATCATGGAAGAATTCGTTCCCGGTTATATCGTCAGCTATGACGGAATTACTGATCAGGATGGGAATATCATCTTCCGTACATCACATGTATTCCCGGATCCGATCATGGATATCGTCAACACCAAGGGAGAATGTTTCTACTACAGCGTGCGTGAAATTCCTGAGGATCTTGACCGCATGGGTACCGCTGTCATCAAATCCTTCGGCATTAAAGCCCGCTTCTTCCATACCGAATACTTCCGCCTTTCCGAAGATAAACCAGGTCTTGGAACGAAGGGAGATCTTGTCGGACTCGAAGTAAATATGCGTCCTCCCGGAGGTTATACCCCGGATATGATCAATTACGCCAATGACATCAACGTCTACCGGATCTACGCAAACATGGCTATGTTCAACGAAGGTCAGTATGAAACAGAGCGTCCTTACTTCTGTGTCTATACCGGTAAGCGTGATTATATTTCCTACAAGAATTCCATGGCGGATGTCTATAAGAAATACGGGCAGTCCATCTGTATGCATGAGCGGATGCCGTCCATTCTCGGCAGTGCAATGGGAGATGAAGCGTATATCGCCCGCTTCCGTACAGAAGAAGAAGTACAGGCGTTCATGAAGTTTGTCTATGAGCGCAAACCCTCGGTAGAACATACCGTGGAAGAAGTACCTGATCCAAAGAAAAAGAAGGCAAAAAAGAAATGAAAACAGAATATTTCAAGGAATACAGCAGTAACCTGGGCCGGGATATGGAGTTCAAGGTCTATGGGCATGCGGGGAAACCGGTTCTGGTATTCCCTTCCCAGGATGGCCGGTTCTTCGATTATGAAAACCAGGGAATGATTGACTGCGCAAAAGACTATATTGAGGCCGGACGCATTCAGATGTTCTGCTGTGATTCCAACGATATTTATTCCTGGTCCTCCACCAGTTGGGATAACCGTGCCCGCATTCAGAGCCAGGAAGCTTATGTGAACTATATCTGCGATGAACTGGTGCCGCGCATCTTCGATATCAATAAAGATGCCAATGAAGGACACTATGCGGCAGGGATTCTGACCACTGGCTGTTCCATGGGCGGAACACACGCGCTGAACTTCCTGCTGCGCAGACCAGACATCTTCTCTGGATGTATTGCGCTCTCTGGCGCTTATAATGCCCGCATGTTCTTCGGGGATTACTTTGACGATCTGGTTTATGCCAATTCGCCGGTAGATTACATCAACGGAATGGCGTATGACCACCCATATGTAGAAATGTATCGCCATCGGGATATCATCCTGTGCTGCGGAAGAGGTGCCTGGGAGCACCCGATGCAGGAAGACAGTGCCCGCATGAAGGAACTGTTCGAATACAAGAACATTCCCGCATGGGTAGACTTCTGGGGTGATGATGTCGCCCATGACTGGCCATGGTGGAGAAAGCAGCTCCCCTATTATCTGAATTTTGTCTGCTAGAGTTTTTGAGGCATTTTGTATGAGTGAAGTGAATCAAACCGGGGAGGAAACCCTGAGTCTGAGTGATCATGAACTGTTACTGCGGCTTGCCCAGCAACAGAAAACCGCCATGTGGCATCGCCGTATTATTGCCTACGTGGAGGTTTTAATACTGGTTCTTCTGATTGCGGTCATCCTGGTGATTGGACCGAAGATGATACGTCTTACCTCCGATATGGCAGACACCCTGGAACGGGTCAATACCCTGGTCGATGAAGCAGAACCGGCCATTGAAGGATTCTCTTCCCTTGACTATGAAACGTTGAACGAATCGATCGGAACACTGTCTGAATCCGTAAATCAGTTTTCGGAGTTCATGGGCAGGTTCTCCTCCTTTGGTTCATTGTTTCGTTAATGAGGCAAACCATGAGTGAATCGGTAACTGAAGCACTGGCGGAAGAAGTTTCCGTCAGGAAAAAAGGTGAAACAACCACTACCTATAACGACACCTCCATTGCGGATCTCGCTAAACTGACCGCATTGAATGCACGTGGAGATCACGTGCAGTTTTCTCTTGGCGGACGCACGGAAGTACGCCGTGGTGATACCGCCGCGATCGTAAACGGAGTTCTGACACTCGACTGTGAGTTTCTGGGAGAACCGCAGTTTAAAATTCGCCGGGTCGGAAAGCGCTGGCTGTTTGAACTCTGCGACCTTTCCAACCGCACCTTCATCAACGCAAAACCTATCCTGTCTTCCGATCCGATTGATCTTACCGACGGATGTCTGATTCGGGTATTCTCTGGCCAGGCATCTCAGGTGTTTGTGTTTGAAACCTCCTATGATGAACATGTGGAATGGAAATCCCACCTGCTTCGAAGGGACCGCAAGCCGCTCACCGTCTATTCTTCCGAGGCGTTACGACAGATGTCGTCTGCTTTAGTGGAACGAAAGGATAAAGAAGACTATCCCCATGCGGTATTCATGAACGAAGGCGGAAAATGGGTCGTCAAGGACGTGAATATCGACCGGGGAATCTATGTGAATGGGGTAAAGATCACCTCTTCGGCAGTGATTACTCGCTATGATGTAATTCGAATTGGTTCTACAACCTTCGTTTATCTGCCTGGCCGCTTAGTCTATAACCTGGCCAGCGGATTCCGTAAAAACCTGATTATCAGTATTGCGGAACGCAATGTGAATATTTCATTCACAAAAAAGAAAACCCTGCTTAAGGATATCTCCCTGACTATTGAACCAGGTCAGCTGGTGATGTTGTTGGGAGGGTCAGGTGCTGGAAAAACCACCTTCATCAATGCGGTATCCGGCTATGAACCGGCCGATGCCAAGGTATTAAACGGCGGCGTGGATGTATACGAAAACTATAAACAGATGAAATATGAAATCGGGGTCGTGCCCCAGCAGGATCTGCTTCGGGGAACGGATACCGTTTATATGACGCTTCTGAACTCCGCGGAACTTCGCCTTCCTACCAGCTATACCGATAAGGAAATAAAGGAACGTGTAGATGCGGTGCTGAACGAGTTTGGACTTTATGCGTCAAGAAATAATCTTGTGAAAAATATGTCCGGTGGTCAGAGAAAACGGCTGTCCATCGCTTGCGAGTATATCGGAGACCCTTCCCTGTTCATTCTCGATGAACCGGACTCTGGTCTTGATGGGGTCATCGCAAGAGAACTGGTAGAACGGTTACGCCGGATCGCTGACAGCGGTAAGATTGTCATTGTAATCACGCATACGCCAGATCGGGTTATTGACCTCTTCGATCACATCATCGTACTGGCAAAAGATTCCAATCATATCGGTCGGTTAGCATATTACGGAACTGTGGACGGCGCAAGAAAGTTCTTCGGAAAGAAGAAGATGGAAGATATCGTCAAAGTCATCAACTCCAAGGAAGAAGGTGGCGAAGGCCGGGCAGATGAGATGATTGAGAAATATCAGGAACTAAGAAAGTCGCAGGACTCCAGCCATGACTAGTTTTTCCGAAACAAACAGTAAGCCCATCAAGCATACCGAACGGTTCGGACAGATTGGCATTTATCTTGGAAAACTGTTCCGGATCTTCATGAACGAAAAGAACTGGAAAGTCTTCCCGATGGCAGCGATCGTATCTGCGATTGTGGCTTCCGTCTGTAACAATGTTTTTGTGAATATGGAAGGCACTCAGGTAGGTGCCCTGGCGTTCTCCTGTGTATGTATCTGGAATGGCTTCTTCAATAGTATTCAGACGGTATGTAAGGAGCGTCCGATCATCAAGCGCGAACATCGTGCCGGCATGTATATCAGTTCCTATATTGTGGCTCATATGATCTATCAGGCGGTGCTCTGTGTTGGGCAGACAATCATCCAACTGGTGGTCTACCAGCTGTCTGGGTTCCCGTTTCCAGAGCAGGGAATCATCGCCGGGTCATTCCTGCTGGATTTTGGCATCACGTTATTTCTGATCACCTATGCAGCAGATATGTTGGCGTTAATGGTCTCCTGTATTGTAAAGACGACAACCACCGCCATGACTGTGGTTCCCTTCCTGCTTATTATCCAGCTGATCTTCTCTGGGGTTGCTTTCCCGCTTGTGGGGATCGCAGATTCCATCTCCGAGTTCACGATCAGTAAGTGGGGTATTCGTACCATCTGTACGGTCGCCAACTACAACGCATTGCCATCGGTGACGCTGTATGCGGCAGTAAATAAACTGACTACGATACCGGAAGTCTCCATGGTTTATAAATACCTGCGTGAATCTGAATTCTGGGAGCTGATCGGTGAAACATCCCGGCAGAATCTGATGGACAGTTCTTATGTGTATACCCTGGCCAATATCAGAAAAGAATGGCTGATCCTGGCAGGGATGTCGATTGGGTTCGCTCTGATTGGAATGTTGTTTCTTCAGTTCATTGATAAGGATCGTCGTTGACCAAAAGCGTGCTATAATCAGATAGCACGTTTTCTTCTGCGGGTGTGGTGAAATGGCAGACACGATAGACTTAGAATCTATTGGGCAACCCCCGTGCAGGTTCAAGTCCTGTCACCCGCATCTAACAGTGCCGATTTGAACCTACCAATTAAGATCATCAAATCTTATGTAATGGTATTCTTCGAATTGATCAGGTAGGTAGTTGGAAGTGATAAATTTATCACTTCCAACTATTTTCCCTCCCACACCACCGGAGATGCCGTTCGGCGTCCGGCGGTTCAAATCCCCACAAACTGTAACTGAATCGTGTGATGTTTCTTGTAGTAATGGTCTGACATGAATATCAGACCTTTTCTTTTAAGATGATCATTCCGGATCCATCGCCCGAGATATTTTCCCATGACATAGATCCCTTTTCTGCTGTTGGCACATCGCCATGCCCAGTTTTTAGGCATGTCCAGTTTGATTAGGCTCTTATATCTCTTTCGGTTCGTCTTCCACTGCTTCCAGAACATATGCGTAGATGTAATCGGATATTACCATCTATTTCAATCATGATGTGTTTTGTTTTATGTCTTCTATACTATGTTGCCGACATATGCAAGAATACTAAGCATGCCTGATACGCCATAATATTCAACATCAGAAGGATTAAGGCAATTCATCCACGTCTGATCTAGTAGGTCAGTCGTGGTACTCTTGCTGGAGTAATAGATATATAAGCAATCATCAATAGCCCAAAACGGAACTGTACTATAACCTATATCACCTGCACCGATAACAAATGTAGTGTTTTTCGGGCAATTATTTTGGTTCAGTCCCAAGGGTATCAGACTATTCTGATAAACTGAACAACCATTTTCTTGCGCTAATTGATTTCTTACAACTTGAACGTCACGATCAATAGCTGCAACACCCGCAAGATTGAAATAGTCAACGCTACCTGGGCGCAGTTTCGCAATCAATTCATCCAATTTATTCATCTATCCTGTCCCTTTACAATCCAAGTTCATCGATTTGCTTTAACAAGAACGATTCCAGTTGCTCCCTGTCAGGAAGTTGAAGAAGATACGTCGAGACAAATAATTGGTTATCCATCCCGGATAGAGCATACTCCACCATTTTCTTTCCTTTGCGGGTACAAAGGAGAATCCCAATCGGCGGATTATCCCCAGGAACCATCTCATTTTCTTTGTAATATCCCACATAGGAGTTCAACTGACCCAAATATTCATGACTGAATTCATCATTTTTCAGTTCTACAATTACGCTGCAGTGAAGAAGCCGATTATAAAAAACCAAATCCGGGAAATAATAATCCCCATCGATCATAATTCGCTTCTGCCTTGCTTCAAAGCAGAAACCACGTCCCAGTTCCAGGATGAATTCCTGCAAATGATCGATCAAAGCCTGTTCCAGATCAGACTCTGTTACAGCTTCCTTCGCGTCTAAACCCAGGAATTCCAACGTCATCGGCTCCCGAATCGACAGTGTCTCTTCTGTACCTACTGTGCTGGAAATCAGTAGCTCCGGCTTTTTACTGATACCTGCTCTGACATATAGATTCGTGGCGATCTGTCTTTTTAATTCTCTGACGCTCCATGTTCCACGGATGCACTCAAACTCATAGAAATAACGCTCAAGAGGATCATCCAACGTCATGATTTGCCGCAAATGTGTAAACGAAAGATGTGTGAGCAGCACTTCCGGATCCGTTTGGAATCTGTGATTCTGCGAATCACGTTTCTTCCCGGCAGGTATAGAAACAGTTTCTGCTGGCACTTCAGACGGAAGGGAGTGTACTTGCTCACCTGTTATCCTGGTCAATCTGTGATTCACTGAATCACAAATCTGAGGATATTTCAGATAGAAAATCCTGCAAAGATTCAACACAGTACGATCAAGGCCTTTGATACTGAGTTTCTCAGACAATGTTTCCAGAAGTCCAGTTCCGTATGCAGCTCTGTCACTTCCATTCTGCTCAAATTCAACAATATAATACCCAATCACCCAGTTTCGTATGGTAAGAAGCTGATTAACTGCGCTCTTTGCATATCCACCGGTCTGATTGTGAAGTCTGACAATATTGTCAACAAGAATATCAAGTGAATTGTTTGTCATCCTGGTCTCCCTCTATCTCTGCAATGATCTTATCAATCTCGTCCCGGAGCATTTACTCCCTGGCAACGATCTCCCGGACCTGAGAATTCAGCTTTCCAATATCAATCTTTTCTCTGGTATCCTCGGTTTTAACATAGGCGGAAACAGAGAGATTGCAGTCATTACCAGCAATCTCGTCGTAAGTGGCGAGGCGCGAGAAATGTGGTTTTTTACACGCACATTTCGGTATAAACAAACGCCGCTTCGCTTTGAACCGAACAGCGTTTCAGCTCGATCGTGCTTGTCGATCGGGTTTCATAATATTCTTTCCATTTAGCGCCAGTTGATATGTTCCGGGTATAACTCTGTCCGTTCATGTATCTGTGTATGCGAACCGTTTTAGGCAGTTTCCGCGAAACAATTCTACACCACGAACTACGATTCATCACCTACCTGAAGGAACGAGTTTTCTTGCGGACATAACATCAAACTATCAGCGCTCCTTACGTTTATATTCTACTCGAGTTTTATATATACCCTTATGTTCAACGAAGAGATTCGTGCTATTTTGCCGAATGCATTTATGCTTATATGACGAAGACGCTTGCTATAGTTTGAAACAGCACTAATTGCATAACAATCACACAAATCTATCGCATTTGCGCTACGCATGGTTCTTCCATATTTCGGATATTTCGTCTTATTTTTTGGCTAGGTAAAATAGGACTAAGCGGTTGAAAAAAATCTCTATTTTTTTGTGAAAAGCAACTATGGTAACGGATGAATTGACATTCGGTGAATATCATTGAACAAAAACAATGAGTTTTACATTTTGTGCATTATTCACCGCATGTATCATTCACAAATATACATTTTTTGCTACTTTTGTGAAAATAGATTCAGCATCATTTTGCACACAAAATGATATTTTGATAAAATTTGGAAAAGAAAGGCATATTATGAAGCTTATACGTGAACAATACCTGAAACAAATCAGGCCATACTATGATTCCGATATTATCAAAGTGATTACCGGCGTGCGCAGATCTGGAAAGTCCGTATTACTTGAAACAATAAGAGATGAACTGATCCAACGAGGCATAAGTGGCGAGCAAATCATATATATCAATCTTGAAGATCTGGATTATGAATACATCCGAAATGCATCAGATCTGAATGAAGAAATCAAGCATCGAATAAATGGTAAGGAAAAGTATTATATTTTCCTTGATGAGGTTCAGCATGTGCAGGAATTTGAGAAGGCTCTTGCCTCATTCAGAGCGACTCTCAATACATCTTTATTCGTGACAGGAAGTAACTCAACATTATTATCCGGTGAATTGGCAACGCTTCTTACAGGCCGCACGGTAGAATTTGAGATCATGCCATTTTCTTTTAGAGAAATGAAAGATTATTACATACTAAATAATATTCCATGGAATGATGATCTTTTTTATGACTATCTCAAATGGGGAGGCTTCCCTCTCCGGTTTGATTACAGGAGTGAATCAGCCATTCAAAAGTATTTATCCAGTCTTTATGAAAGCATTATCAACCGGGATATCGTAAATAAAAGCAAGAGTATTGATAAGCAGGCATTCATGGATATTTCACTTTATATACTTGCAAATGCCGGTAAAGAATTATCAATCGACAATATTGTTAAGGAGTATGGCAAGTACAATAAATCAATTAGCAAGCGAACTATATACAACTATTTAGAACGCATGAAAAAAGCTTATCTCATTCATAGCGTGGGAAGATATAACATTACCGGGAAAGCCGCACTTTCAAATAAAGAAAAACAATATGCAGTGGATATGGGGTTTCGTACAATTAACACCAATACCATCAACTATGAAGACACGTTTTTCCTGGAAAACATAATTTTTAACGAATTGCTCGCGCGAGGCTATAACGTTTTTGCGGGAAAAACTTATAGAGGAGAGATCGATTTTGTTGCGGTAAAGGACTCCCGCAAATGCTTTATCCAGGTTTGTTATCTCCTGGCAAGTGAGGAAACGATCAAAAGAGAGTTTGGGGCTTACCGCAAGATTACAGACGCCTCCCCCAAGTATGTCCTATCCCTTGATAAGATCAATATGAGCCATGATGGCATCGTTCATTTGAATATTATCGACTTCCTATTAGGCAAAGAAGACTTATTGTTGACTTGAGATTGATGTCTGGTGCGAAGTGAAATAACAAACTCTATGCAGAAAAAGGAATCTGTCCCCTTCCTGCTATCAGGTGTCCTTGCAAAATAGGTAGACCTTAATCTTTGAGACATCCAACAGGAATGACATGTACTCCATTTTCTGTGGTATATGACATAGGTGCGTTGCCACAAATAACAAGCAAAAGAGTTGGCTCTCTATACAGCGGTTTTGGATGCATTGGATTCTGCACCGCCTTTTCGTTATATTCTCGTATCAGCTCACGTATTTTCAATAAATTCTTTTCAGCCATTGGGATCGAGTTTGTCCCGTTTTTTATTTCTATCAGTGCATATCGTCCATCCGCTAGTTGGAAAACAGCATCAGCTTCTAAGCCGCCATCGTCACTGTAATGCATTACTCTTCCATTATGTGCTTCTGCAAATACGATCAGATCTCTTAACACCATGTTTTCAAAAACATGCCCAAATAAATCCAGATCATTATTGAAATATGATGGATTTAACCCAAGTGCAGCTATACCAATCGAAGGATCCACAAAAATATGTTTCTTCGATGAACGAATAGAAGTTTTTGAACGGATCTGCGGTGTCCATGCGTCAATATCTTTTATGACAAACAGTTTCTCTAAAACAGACACATACGATGAAAGCGTATTATCCGTTACATTCTGGGTCGATTTAACATCTTCATAAATTTTTGTTTTCTTAGCCAGGGTTGCCATATTCCTGGCATATGACCATAACAGGATTCGTGCCCATTCAGGATTTCTTTTTACACCATCAACCGCATTAATGTCTTTGGTATATATCTGATGAAAGTAATCCACCGCCACCTCCAGTTTTGCTTCTTTATCCTTTATGGTTAGACAACGGGGCCATCCTCCTCTGCATGCCGCAAAAAACAGATCCTGCAAAGTAGTATTTGACAATGCGCCATTTATACCTTCTTCAGGATGATCGAACAGCTCTGATAAAGATACTTTCCCATTCGACTCTCCTGTCTCAAAAAGAGTCATCGGATACAACGTAATCCCGCTAATTCTTCCGGTACCAGTATGCGGAGTAACAATTTTTCTGCTGGTGGATCCAGTGAGGTAGTATTCGCCAACAGATTCAGGATGATCATCACAACCCTTTCTGATAGCACCCCATAGTTTAGGCGCATCCTGCCATTCATCAAACAGAATTGGCTTTTCATTAGAGAAGAACAGCGTTGGTGCTGTATCCGCAATTGAAAGATATCCATTTCTTTTCTCTTCATCCTGGAATTCAATAACTGTTTTGGATCGCTCCTTAGCCGTTCTTGTTTTTCCGCAGCCTTTTGGTCCAACAATATTAATTGCATTAAACGCTTTAATTCTGTTATTGATCACTTTATCAATGATACGAGGAACATATTCCATATCTTTTTTGCCTCACTCACAAAGATATTAGAGTCTTCTGTACTGTTAATGGGTAACACATTCACTCGATCATTTTGATCGTAACTGAAATACAAACGAATACACCAATACTATGAAAGCCATTGCTTTTCTACTACACTGTTGTTCGACCAAAAACAAAGAGGAGAGAGA
>JAFUGM010000057.1 GCA_017469355.1 Solobacterium sp.
ATTGGCGAGCAGTTCAAAGTAAGCCGTCGCAATAATACAGTCTGCCTTGGCATCTTCGCCCCATGGTCCGCTACATTTACTGTGAGCGATAAACAGATGGGGTGCCCCACAGAACAGCAGATCATCTTTTCGAATGGTGCGCTCGGACTGTTTCATCTTCCGATAGTAAAAGTCGGAAAAACTATGCGTATAACTATGCTTTCTGGCATTTGCCTCCATTACAGGGTAAGCTTTGGCCCAGATCTCCTTCACCCGTTCTTTATCATCGATCACGGTATATTCCGTTCCCATCGCATTTCCTCCGGTTGGCGCAGCGGCCATCGCCGAAAGGATCTCATCCACGATTGCAGGATCGACGTTTTCATCCCGGAACCGTCGGCAGGAGCGTCGGTTTGTGACAAGGCGCGACATATAATCACCCATTTCGTCCGGGACGGGAGGAAGGGAATCCTCCGGATGTTTATCAAAGATGGAAATTGCGCCCTGTGGACAGACAGCCAGACAGTGCTGGCACCTCCAACAACCTCGCCAGCCATACCGTTCAAACTCCTTCATGAATGGATAGCCATCTTCCCCGAATTCGATGACCATTCCCGCACATGTATTTACGCATCTTCCGCATTGAATACATTTTGATCTGTCCAGGGTAAACCTGGTTTTCTCCTTCATTCCCATGCGGTTCTCCTTATTCATCAAATGAATTGGTCAAGGTATAACGATGATTCTGAAGATCTGGATGGAAGGTGGAGAACTCCGCCCAGGCTTCAGTCAGATAATATCCGATCACATGATTCCGATTCTCTCCGAATTGTGAGGTTAAAACCGGGCTTTCTTCAAAACAGCGGGCAATGACATCGGGATCGGTGGTGAAGTTCACTTTTCCGCCCACTCTGAGATAGGACATGGTTTCCTGATCACCGATACAGATCTGTATATAGGGGTATTCACTCATTTCTTTATAGGAGGTATAGAAATCCACTGTATCAAAATAGAGCACACCGTCTTCTTCGAACTTGAATTCCAGAGGACGGATCTGCGGGCTTCCGTCCAATCCCTTTGTTGTCGCATACTGCATCGGAAACCGATGAAAGATCGAAGTGACTACTTCAATGCCATCTTCGAAATTCAGCGATTTCAGAAATTCCGCGGTGTCGGATTCCGCTGCTTCCTGCTCAGGCAGGGCAGCGGTGCCGGAGGCACAGCCCGCTAGGGCGAACAGAAGAATTGCACTTAACATTTTTCTCACCATAACGTTACTCTCAAACAAACTATGATTGGCAATGAATCAGGAACGGGAATTCAGGTATGCAATATACTCTGTTCCCCAGGAAGCTAATGCGTCCAGTACCTGATCGAATTTCTGACCGATTTCACTCAATGAATATTCCACCTTCGGAGGAATATCCGAAACCACATGACGTTCAATCAGTCCTTCCTGTTCCAGCAGTTTTAGCTGCCGGGACAGAGTTGTATGTGTCAGTGTTTCCGGCATGCGCCGCTGCAGTTCGTTGAAGCGGACCGGGCCATCTCGTAATAAATACATGAGATAAATGGACCACTTTCCGGTTAACAGACGCTGGCTTGTAACATAAGGGCAGACACCGAATAACTCCTGCTTTTCTTCCATGAATATCCTCCTTAGGTATCGTTTTCGATACCGGTATCAAAAAATATCGCGGTTGCGATATCTATCCTATAACGATACACTGAGTCTGACAATTATAAGGAGGAATTTCAATGAAACAGGCACTGCAGTTTTTAGCCGATGCTGGCACATTCTATCTTGCGACCGTAGATGGCGATCAGCCAAGAGTCCGCCCGTTTGGGGCAGTTGCGGAGTTTGAAGACAAGCTCTACATTATTACCAACAACCAGAAAGATGTATTCAAACAGATCCAGGTAAATCCGAAGATTGAAATTTCCGGAATGACAAAGGATGGTAAGTGGATCCGCCTCAGCGCGGAAGCCGTACGTGATGAGCGCCGTGAGGCCAGAAAAGCGGTTCTTGACGCAAATCCAGGTCTGCGCGGAATGTATAACGAAGATGATGGAAAGATAGAGGTTCTGTATCTGAAGAACGCATCCGCAACCATCTGTTCCTTTACGGAAGCTCCGGTCAGCTTCACGTTCTGAAGCAGGGATCATACATACTGACAGTTCAAAACACAGGTACTCATGTTAAAGGATCTGACACTGAAAATCACACCTGCCATCGCAGCGCAGGCACAGGGGAATGAGACCAGAGTTCTGGCAGGACATCTTGGTACACACTTTGATGTCATGAACCGGGAGTTTCCCTTGGATTATGTCATCCGAACGGGAATCATCTTTGATGTGTCCTTTGTAACGCAGCGGGATATTACGCTGAGTGATATTGATTCTTCCAGGATTCAAGCGGGTATGTTTGTTGGATTCTGTACAGGATTTATCGAAACAGTGGAATATGGAACCACAGCGTATTACAAAACACACCCACAACTGTCAAGAGAACTGTTGGAGTGGTTGGTGGAGAAACGCGTATCGATTATCGGTGTTGACGCCGCAGGCGTACGCAGGGGAAAAGAACATCCCCTGATGGATCAGTACTGTGCAGATCATGACGTCTTCATTGTGGAAAACCTATGCCATATGAAGGAAGCGATCGGGGAAGGAACGGTATATACGTTCCCGATGAATTATGGTGAGATGAGCGGCCTGCCCTGTCGTGTTGTGATCGATCAATAAGTTCAACTTCAGCCGGATGAAATATTCCGGCTGTTGTTTTGACCATAGAAAACCATGGTATACAGTATTGCATTTCTGTCCTTCAATTTCGCAGTTTGAATCATTGAATCTTGCGGTTGTGCGTACTAAAATTGGTCAGATCGATGAGGTATTATGCGAATAGGATTGGACATTGGATCAACTACGATTAAGTGTGCGGTGCTGGAAGATGACGGAACATTGCGGTTCTCTACGTATCAACGCCATTATTCACATATCGTGGAACACTGCGCATCAATATTGAAAACGATTCGGGACGACTATACAGGAGAAGAGCCCGTCTTTTTTGCGCTTTCCGGCTCTGCCGGCATGGGAATTGCGGAGGCATGTGATATTCCGTTTGTGCAGGAAGTATACGCAGATCGAGTCGCTGCTTCCAGAAGGAATCCCGAGGCAGACTGTATCATCGAACTGGGTGGCGAGGACGCGAAAATTCTGTTTCTGACAAACGGAATGGAAGTTCGAATGAACGGTAGCTGTGCTGGCGGCACAGGCGCGTTCATCGATCAGATGGCGACGCTTCTTAAAGTAGATCCCGCAGCTATGGATGAAGCCGCATTATGCGCAGAACGTACTTATACGATTGCGTCGAGATGCGGTGTCTTTGCGAAAAGTGATATACAGCCATTGATTAATCAGGGCGCAAAAACCGGTGATATCGCAGCTTCTATCTATCAGGCAGTAGTTAACCAGACGATTGCCGGGTTGGCACAGGGCAGGGCGATCACAGGAAACGTATTATATCTTGGCGGGCCACTCACCTTTTCAAAGTGCCTGCGCAACAGCTTTGATCGTACGCTGAATGTGAAGGGAATCTGCCCGGAAGACTCCCTGCTTTATGTGGCACTTGGGGCAGCATATTATGCGGATCAGAAACGTAATCTCTCTGATGTCATTGCCCGCATTGATGAATATCATTCTCAGGTAAGCTTCACCTCGCTTCCACCGTTATTCTCCGATCGGGAGGAATACTGGAAGTTTCATATGCGGCACGCGAAGGCGAAAGTTCCCCGTGTCCCCTTTGATGAAGCCCATCGCAGGGTTCATATCGGTATTGATTCCGGAAGCACCACAATCAAACTGGTTGTGATTGATGAAGACGCCAATATTCTGTTTACCGATTATCGCTCTAATGAAGGGAATCCGGTTCCCATGGTGAAGGAAACCCTGGAGAAGATTTATAAAGAGTATCCGTTTGTGCAGGTGATTTCTGCCAGCGCTACCGGATATGGGGAAGAACTGATTCGGAATGCCTTCCATTGTGACTTTGGCCTGGTAGAGACCGTTGCCCATTTTGAGGCTGCGAAACATTTTCTTCCCGAGGTTGATTTCATCATTGATATCGGCGGTCAGGATATGAAGTGCTTCCGGATTGAAGACGGTGCCGTATCGGATCTGTTTCTGAATGAAGCCTGTTCCAGCGGCTGCGGTAGTTTTCTTCAGACATTCGCAGAGGCGATGGGCATGGATGTGGAAGAGTTTGCGATGCAGGGATTATTCGCTGCTCATCCGGTAGACCTTGGCTCACGCTGCACGGTGTTTATGAACTCCTCGGTAAAGCAGGCGCAGAAAGATGGAGCCACACTTGACTGTATCAGTGCCGGATTATCAATTTCCGTTGTGAAGAATGCGCTTTATAAAGTCATACGTACCTCTTCGGCAGAATCACTTGGGAAACATGTTGTGGTTCAGGGAGGAACCTTTTATAACGAAGCGGTGCTGCGCGCATTTGAAAAGGAAATGGGAATTGAAGTCATTCGTCCGGATATCGCGGGTCTTATGGGCGCCTATGGAGCGGCGTTGTATGGGTTAAACCATGCGGAGCGTATGGCGAAAAGTTCGCTTCTTACAAAGGAAGAACTGTCCTCCTTTACCCAGAAGGTACAGGGGGTCATCTGTCAGGGATGTGGGAATCATTGTCAGCTGACCATCAATCGCTTCCAGGATGGATCACGTTATATTTCCGGAAACCGGTGTGAAAAGCCGGTGACTGGAAAGGATGCGGATGAGTCATTGAATCTTTATGCCTATAAACGCAGAAAACTTCTGGAGTATGTTAATCATCCCGGAGAAGGGACAAGCGGAACCATTGGGATTCCGCTCTGTCTGAATATGTATGAACTGTTGCCATTCTGGCATACCTGTTTTACGGAACTTGGATTCCGGGTAATTGTCAGCCCGTTTTCCAGCCGCTCGCTGTATCAGAGCGGACAGGGTTCCATTCCCAGCGATACCGCCTGTTTCCCAGCTAAACTTTCTCATGGCCACATCGCCTGGCTTGCGGAACAGAACCCCGATGCGATCTTCTATCCCTGCATGAGTTATAACTTTGACGAACATCTCGGAGATAATCATTACAATTGTCCGGTTGTTGCGTATTACCCGGAAGTACTGAATGATAATTGTCACGAACTGGAAGGAATCCGGTTTATTCTGGACTATATCAATCCTTCTCGAAAACGTGATTTTGAGTCACGGTTCTCCACGATTCTGAAACGGGAATTCCCGTTCTTAAAGAAACGTCAGATCAAGGCTGCGATTGAAAAAGCCTATCAGGAATATGATGCCCATATGGCAGATATCCGACAGAAGGCAGAGGAAATCATTGAAGCCGCCAGAGCACAGAAGAAACGCATCATCGTGCTTGCGGGACGGCCATATCATATCGATCCGGAAATCAATCATGGGATCGATAAGCTGATCCTGCGCCAGAATGCGGCAGTGATCAGTGAAGACAGTATTTCCGATCGAATCACAAAGTTTCCTACCTCGGTCTTAAATCAATGGACCTACCACAGTCGGCTGTATGCGGCGGCGAAGTACTGTTGTAAGGAAGCGGATATGGATCTTGTGCAGCTGGTATCCTTTGGATGTGGCCTGGATGCGATTACTACGGATGAAACAAAGGAGATCCTGCGGGAAGGGAATAAACTGTATACCCAGCTGAAGATTGATGAGATTACCAATCTTGGGGCTGTGAATATTCGGATTCGTTCATTGTTTGCGGCATTACGGGAACGGGAGGATCTGCTATGAGTATTGAAACCGCAAAGTTTACAGCAGATATGATTCAGACCCATACCATATTGATTCCCAATATGGCACCGGTGCAGTTTGCGGTGCTGAAGGCGGCCTTACGCAGTGAGGGAGTTCATGTGGAGATGATGGATAACACAGGAAGTGAAGTAGCACAGCTTGGCTTACGCTATGTTCATAACGATACCTGTTATCCTGCCTTATTGATCATTGGGCAGTATATCGACGCGTTAAACTCAGGAAAGTATGATCTCGAACATACGGCGCTTCTGATTACACAGACCGGAGGCGGCTGCCGGGCATCCAATTACATCATGTTGTTAAGGAAGGCATTAGCCAACAGTGGTTATGGGAATATTCCGGTCGTTTCCTTCAATACGTCCGGTCTTGAGAAGGACTCTGCCTTCCCATTGTCTTATACCCTGTTGGAAAAGATGGCAGCTGCCTTATTCTATGGCGATGAAGTATTCGCATTAAGAAATCAGGTAAAACCCTATGAAGTAACTCCAGGAGAAACCGATCGGTTGTGTGAGCGGTGGTATACCACCTTTGACGCCTGGTTTCATGACCATAACTTTTACAATCCAATGAAGCTGAAGAAACACTTCCGTGCGATTGCGGAAAGCTTTGCGGCGATCCCTGTACATAAAACCGAGAAGGTGAAAGTCGGTGTTGTCGGAGAGATCTATGTGAAATATTCACCGCTGGGAAATAATGACCTGATCGCCTTTCTGGAATCCCAGGATTGTGAAGTGAATCTTCCGGGGGTGATGGGATTTGTGGAATACTGTATTGCCAATTACAGCCTGGATGTTTCTTTCTATGGCGGGAAGAAACTGATTCGTGTCGGTGCCGACAGCTTACTTCGACTTCTCAGCCGCATTGGTGAAGCACAGTCTTCCGTACTGCGCTCTTATGGCTTCTATGCGCCGGGACCATTCCGTGAACTTATGAAGAAGCCGGATGGAATCATTCATCTTGGGGCTAAGATGGGAGAAGGATGGTTATTGACAGCGGAGATGGTAGAACTCATTGAAGATGGCTATGCCAATATCGTCTGCGCTCAGCCATTTGGCTGCCTTCCCAACCATATTGCCGGGAAGGGGGTAATCAATAAGATCCGGGAACGCTATCCCAATGCTAATATCACTCCGGTGGATTATGACCCAAGTGCCTCCCGGGTGAATCAGGAAAACCGGATCAAACTGATGTTGGCAGTAGGAAGGGAACACCTGAATTCGACGAATTCCTGAGGATATGGTTTCCTGTCAGGAAATGTGATATATATCAATAACGGAAAAGAGGAAACGTAACATGGTTGTGGTGGTAGTGCTGTTCTTATTGGGTTTTCTGTTATTAATCAAGGGCGGTGACTGGTTTGTGGATGGGGCCACCGGGATTGCTCATCGGTTTCATTTACCTGAACTGTTGATCGGGGCTACGGTTGTATCGATTGGGACAACCTTACCGGAAGTGATGGTTTCTTCTCAGGCGGCGCTCCAGCATAACAGCGGAATCTCTTATGGAAATGCGATCGGTTCTATCATCTGTAATACCGCATTGATCGCTGCGCTGACGATTGCGGTAAGACCATCGGAAGTAGACCGGAAGCCATTACGCCTTCCCGTGGCAGGATTCTTCCTTGCGGCGGTGTTCTATTCCGTGATTGCCTATACTACCGGGGAGTTTCACCGGTATCATGGCATTATTTTGTTGGCTATGTTTGTGGCTTATATGATCATTTCCGTGAAGGAAATGAAACAGGACAATGGCGCGGAAGCCGAGCAGGAAGAAACGACAGAACAGCCATTATTCAAGGATCTGTTACTGCTTGTGGCAGGAGCTGCGGCTATTGCGGTCGGAGCCAATCTTCTGGTAAATAACGGTACGATCATTGCGGAGGCGTTAGGTGTGCCAAGTTCGGTCATCGGGCTTACCATGGTAGCACTTGGAACGTCGCTTCCGGAATTGATCACAGCGGTAACTGCACTTCGCAAAGGCTACAGTGCACTCTCCCTTGGCAATATCATCGGAGCGAACCTGTTTAATATCATTCTTGTCAGCGGTGCTGCCATTACCATCTCTCCCTTCCATGTACCGGCAGAAAAGACATTGCTGGGGATGAATTCTTCTCTGCTCATTGATATTCCCGTGATGTTGGGAGTGATGTTAATCCTGTGCGTACCAGCACTAAAAAACGGGAAGCTTGCCCGCTGGCAGGGAGTCAGCCTGCTGTGCATCTATGCGGTATTCATCCTGTATCAGTTTCTGATCTGAAAAGTCTTCACATTCCGGAAGAAATTCCGGTTTTTTTCTGTTTCTTCGGGGAATTTGAAATTTGTCCGCAATAACACATGTAGAAAGACCTTTGGAAAAGGTAGGAGGAAACAGAAATTATGCTGAGTTTTGATTTGTTTGTGGACTATGTGAGTGAGAACATCTTATTGATGTTACCGGAGCGGTTTACGGGTGCCACTGTGGATGTCAGACCAATGTGTAAGCCTGGTGCGAAGTATCTGGGAATGGTGGTGATGCCCAGGGGGATTACTACGGGAACGATTGTAGATCTGAATCAGGAATACCGCAGATATCAGAAGGGTGGATCACTCGATGATGTGATGAATTCCATTGCCAAAAATGTGACCGCTGGATCACAAGAACTGAATGAAATGATCATTTTTGAGGATTATGATGTGGCAAAAGAACAGTTATTTCTGAGGGTGAATAACCGCGTCTGGAATAAGGAATATCTGAGCAACATGCCCCATCATGATGTGGAAGACCTTGCGGTAACGGTCCATTTGAAGATGCGAAAAGACGAAGCCTTTCTGGGCAGTGTTCCATTCACTTATTCCATGATGAAGATGTATGGCGTTGAGGAAGAACAGGTTTATCATGACGCAATGGAAAGTGCGAAGAAACTGTTTCCGCCAACGCTGAACCCTCTAAAATCCTATAGGCATCAATCCGAACTGATTTTGACCAATGAAATGGGAATCAACGGGGCGGCGGCTCTATGGTATCCGGGTATGATGGAACAGCTGGCAGAGCAGTTTGGCGGAAACTTTCAGGTTGTGCCGCTCTCTGTGCATGAGGTGATTATCTGCCCCGATGATGGTAAAACACGTGCGAGAGGCCGTCAGGCGGGACTGAAGTCAGCTATGACGAAATACAGTGAGCCGGAGATCTGGCTTTCCCGACATATTTATCGTTATGCGGAAAAACGACATTGCCTGGAAATCCTGATTTGATCTGAAAAATCCGTCCATTTCATTTCCAGACGGCATTTGATATGATGTTTTGTGCACAGGGAAGAGTATGGACTATCACTTTTTTGCGACGATATCACGCATGAAATACATTGAACGCTGGGCTTTAATGCGCTCCAGCCGGAGAGAGAACCTCAGTGAGCATTCACTGGAAGTTGGGATGATTGCCCATGCGCTCTGCTTGATCGGAAATGCCCGATTCGGCCGTCATCTGAACGCGGAAAAGGCGGCGCTTGCGGGAATGTATCACGATGTATCGGAGATTATTACCGGTGATATGCCAACACCGGTGAAATACGGAAATGACAGAATTCATGATTCCTATAAGGAAGTGGAAGCTCAGGCGGTTGACCGTCTGCTCGCCCAGCTTCCTGAGGATCTGAAACCCAGTTACGAATCCATTCTGAAAGAAAACGCTCAGGACGAGGAAGAGGCTTATATGTATCTTCTGGTCAAGGGTGCGGATAAACTGTCTGCGTTAATCAAATGTATGGAAGAGATGCAGACAAATGCGAAAGAGTTTTCCATCGCCTATGAAAGCACTCTGACGAAGGTAAATGAACTCGCAGCCACCTGCCCTGAGATTGCCGTATATGTTGAAGAGTTCCTGCCTTCTTATGGAGAAGCACTGGATACTCTTTTGAAGTGATCAGAGTCTGCCATGGAAGTGAAGAAGCGTCCGGATCAGGAATTTGTTGATCTGAAGAAGACATTTGAGAAAAACCGCATCATGCTTGGAGAAGATCATGAGGATACGCTGGCGTCACTCGACCGCCTGGCGGAATATTATGACCGGATCGGGGATTATGATGAGGCGATTGATCTGGAAGAAGAGCTGCTTTCAAGACGCACTTCCCTATATGGAAAAGATCATGATGCAACGATAAGCACCTATCTGCGGCTGGCTAATTTCTACAGTCATCGCAGAGAATTTCCTATGGCCATCCGGCTTGGAAAACATGCGGTGAAAATGCGTGCGCAGCAGTATGGTGAAGATGACACAAGAACCCTGAAGGCGGCAGGACGGCTCGCGAATCTGTATGCGGATGCGGGCGAAATTCAGGAAGCAATTCAGCTTGGGAAGACGGTGCTTCGCAAGCGGGAATCGGTGCTTGGCGAACTGGACCATGCCAGTATTGTTTCCCGGGATAATCTTGGCTATTACTATTCACTGGATGGAAATGATGTCGAGGCAATTCGTCTTGGAAAGGAAGCACTGCGTCGTTTCAGTGAAATTCGGGATGACCCGCATTATATCCTGGGGTGTGCTGATCGGTTAGCCGGGTATTATTCCGGATTAAAACGCTATGATGATGCGATTTCCGTTGAGAAAGAAGTGCTTTCCTATGTGCGGGAGATGCGAGGGGAAACTCATCCGGATACCATCACGGTTTTGAATAATCTGGCGCTGGCTTATGGAAAAGCACATGATATCAATCGTGCGGTTGCCTATGGACTGGAAGCGTATGAAAAATGCCGGAATTATTATGGTGAAGATCATCCGGAGACATGGCGGGCCAGTCGAAATCTTTCTCAATATTATGGAAGGGCAGAGAAATACAGTGTTGCGGTAAAACTGGATCGAAAAAATGTGAAGTTCGCTTCCGATTACTATGGTGATCTTTCGTCGGAGACGATCTCTGCAGAAATGGATCTTGCGAATGATCTTGCGGGGAATAGGGAATATGATGAGGCGATTCAGGTTGGAGAACAGGTTCTCTCTCACCTGCGGGAATCACTTGGATTTACCGACCCGCTTACCTTAAATGCGGTTTCCAATCTTGCGGGGTATTATGAGGCTGCAGGAAATGAGGAAGAGACGCTTTCACTTCGTACCTATGTCTATGAAAAACGTAGTTTCACACTGGGAGATATGGACAGGGATACTCTGAAAAGCGGTACAGAACTGGTAGAAAGTTTTGTTAAAGCAGGTAGAATTGAGGAAGCACTGGATCTTGGAAACCAGATTCTTGATCCGGTAAGACGCAGTTATGGGAAAGTGCATCCCGTAACAACTACATTGATTCAGAATCTCAAAGATGCTTTGAGTGAATATGACCGGAAAGAAAAGGAGAAAAACTGATATGACGAACAAACGCCCGGAAACTATGGAACGCATCACCACCCCTGAACTGGCACAGGCCTTCATCGATGAGCAGGTCAGGGAAGTACAGGAGCAGGTAAAGGATGGGAAGGTCCTGCTTGCGCTGAGCGGAGGTGTAGACTCCTCTGTTGTTGCGGCACTTCTGATTAAGGCAATTGGCCAGAACCTTGTATGTGTCCATGTGAATCACGGATTCTTGAGAAAAGGGGAACCGGAACAGGTAATTCAGGTATTTCGTAAGGAACTTGGCGCAAATCTGATTTATGTGGATGCGGCTGACCGCTTTCTGGAGAAAGTGGCAGGAGTCAGTGATCCGGAACAGAAACGTCATATTATCGGAGAGGAGTTCATTAAGGTCTTCGATGAAGAAGCTGCGAAGCTGGAAGGAATTCATTTCCTGGGACAGGGAACCATTTACCCGGACATTCTGGAGAGTGAAAAGGGAATCAAGGCTCACCATAATGTCGGAGGACTTCCCGAAGAAATGGATATGGAATTGGTAGAGCCGGTAAAACTCCTGTATAAAGATGAAGTCAGAGTTGTAGGAAAACAGCTTGGTTTACCTGAATCCATGGTTGAACGCCAGCCGTTCCCAGGACCTGGTCTTGCGGTGCGTACACCGGGAGCTATTACCAGAGATCGCCTGGAGGCAGTCAGAGAGTCTGATGCGATTCTCCGCGAAGAGTTCGCAAATGCAGGACTTGCGGGTAAGGTTTGGCAGTACTTTACGATCGTCCCTGATTTCAAGACAACCGGTATCGTGGATGGAGAGCGCTCCTTTGCGTGGCCTGCAGTAATCCGTGCAGTAAACACAAAAGATGCGATGAGCGCAACCATTGAAGAGATTCCGTATGATCTTCTCAAGAAGATTACAGAACGTATTACCCATGAGGTTCCGGGTGTAAATCGTGTCCTGATGGATCTTACACCGAAGCCTACTGGAACAATTGAATGGGAATAATCGCGAAAACGCCGGAAACCCGCATGAATACTGGGTTTCTGAAATCTCAAAACAGCGTTTGGCAACGTTTTGGCAACATCTGAAATAACTCCATCGAATAACGAAAAAGAAGAGCTATCTGATTTTGAAAGTCGGCAGCTCTTTTTCTGGCCCTCCAAAATTAGTGGGGGTCAGGTTTAATAAACTGTACCCATAAAAATGGACACGAAAGTGGGGATGAACCATAAGAATGGACATCAGGGAAAGTCCCCACATCAAATAATTCAAATACAGCAAATCATTTAAATATAATACCTCAAATCACTCAAATACATAATATAATGATTACAGTAAAAAGGTGCTTTATTATGGAATATAAGAAGAGAATAGTAGATTCACAATTTGATTTAAGAATGGAAGCGCTTGGGGCAGTTCAGATAAAAGGCCCTAAAGGATGCGGAAAAACGACGACTGCCAAACAGAAAGCAAGAAGTGTGGTTGAATTTCAGGATGAAGATAATAGAGACAATCTCTTGATGATAGCGAATACAAAACCGTCGGATTTATTAAAAGGCGAAAAACCTATTCTGTTTGATGAATGGCAGGATGCCCCAAAAATCTGGGGCGCAATCCGGAAGGATGTTGATGATAGTGGCCTAAGCGGTCAGTATATCCTGACAGGTTCATCTTCTCAGGAAGTTGACACACCACATACAGGAACGTTAAGAATATCCACATTGAAAATGTATCCAATGAGTTTATATGAATCTGGTGATTCCAACGGGACAGTCTCATTAATGAGTTTGTTTGATCATTCAGAAGAGGGGACTACTTGTAAATCCGAGCTGACAATCGATGATATAAAATTTGTGATCTGCAGAGGAGGATGGCCAAGAACGATCAATGTTCAGTCGGATAAAGCCAAGCTTCAAATAGCAAAAGAACTGTTTAATCAGACCTGCGATGTTGATATTTCAAATGTTGACAATAAAAAAAGAAATCCGCAATGGGCAAGGACTGTTTTGAAATCGTATGCGCGTAACATATGTACAACTGCTGATACAAAAACAGTTTATGGCGACGTAATGGCAGCAACCGGAATGTCACAGCCGACATTTCATGATTACATTAATGCACTTAACAAACTTTATATCATTGAGGATGTAGAAGCATGGTGCCCATCGATTCGATCTAAAACATCCATTCGATCCTCTAGAAAGAAAAACCTCATAGATCCTTCCATAGCTGCAGCTGCGTTAGGCATTTCTCCTGAATACTTTGATCTTGACTATAAAACACTTGGATTCCTGTTTGAATCACTTGTGATCAGGGATTTAAAAATATACTCTTCAGAACATGGCGGTACAGTGTCCTATTATAGGGATAGGTATGGATTGGAAGCAGATGCTGTATTGCATCTGGAAGACGGCAGATACGCTTTGATTGAAGTTAAACTGGGTGAGCATGAAGTGGATGAAGGCGCAAAACATCTTCTGGAAATTGAATCTCTTGTTTCAGAACATAATAAAGAAGAGAAGCAGGTTCCTCTTCGCCTTCCTGATTTAAAGATCGTGATAACAGGAACACAATATGGATATAAGAGGGAAGATGGCGTGTATGTGGTTCCACTTGGATGCCTGAAAGACTAACAATCGATACCTCTCTTTGATACCATCCGGAAATATGCTGAAAAGAATAGCCGGGACGGATAATCGAAACGACTTGGAATTATTGTCGCATATTATTCCGGTGGATTTGTGAATGCTCAATGAGTTCTGGGTGGAAATGGATGAGGTTAGCTATCTGTGGCAGATCATTTGCGTGCCAATGAGTTTGACTTAGGCAAATCTAAAGTTGCGCTTTAGATTTGCCTAAAATATAATGTGTTCAGAGGTAGTATATGATTAAGCGTACAATCTTTGATGCAATTCTTGAATCGATTAAAACGAAACCGGTAACACTGATTACCGGTGCGAGGCAGGTAGGAAAAACCACCTTGTGCAGGTTACTCGTGCAGGATCAGGGATTCAACTATGTCTCACTGGACAATATGGCAGAGCGATCACTGGCAATCAGTGATCCCGAGCTTTTTCTTCAACTTCATCCCTGGCCTTTGGTGATTGATGAAGTACAATATGCGCCGATATTATTTGACGTCCTTGAATCGATTGTGAATAAGAAAAAGTTTGCGGATGGGGATAATCGGGGAATGTATGTGCTGACTGGTTCACAGGCATATAACCTGATGGAAGGGATCAGCCAGTCGATGTCTGGAAGAGTCGGGATTATTCGTATGTCGGGACTGAGTATCTCGGAAATAAAGGGAGTCAGAGAAGTTCCGTTTATTGTAGATGCCCTTGAAAACAGCAGAAGAAGTAAAGAGTACACCCTGAATATCAATGAACTGTACCGACTGATTGTGAGAGGTTTCTATCCTGAGTTGCACGATAATCCTGAACTGGATGCGAATATATATTATTCCGATTATGTCAGCACCTATATCGAAAGAGATGTCTCGCAGGTTATTCGTTTGACTGACAAGCTGAGATTTCAGCGATTCATGGAAGTGCTCGCATCAATGACCGGTGAAGAGCTGGTTTACGACACACTGGCTAAGAATATCGGTGTATCCGCAGTGACTATCAAAAACTGGATCAGTGTACTTGTCGCAGGGGAAATCATCACCCTGCTTGAGCCGTATAGTGAGATTTCCATTGTAAAAAGGGTGGTTAAACGACCAAAGATATATTTTAACGATACGGGACTGGCGTGCTATCTGGCGCGCTTAAATAATCCGGAAGTTCTCTCACACAGCCGTTTTGCCGGGCACTTCGTAGAGACCTATATTGTCAATGAGATCATGAAATCCTATCGGAATAACAGGGAGAATGCCGGTTTCTACTATTACAGGGATAAGAATCAGAATGAAATTGACTTGATAATCCTTGATAAGGGGAGACTGCAGCTGATCGAATGTAAGACCGGGACGAGATTTACACGATCGGATATATCAGCGTTCAAGTGCATGGAACAGACACAATATACGATCGGACAGAATGCGGTGATATGTACGACGGATACCGTGTACCGTATCGAAGATCAATGTTATGCTCTGCCCATCACTGTTATCTGATGTGGTTAAATCGAGAATTAGCTAAATAGTATGAGTGTGTAAGGGTGAGGAACTGCACTGCAGATTTTTGTACCTGCTGTTTGTATTATTGCGTGATATATCGCGGAAAGACAAAAGAAGCCCAACCCAACCTCTTCGATTAGGGTGGGCCAGGCCAGTTTCTTACAGGAATACTGATGATTTGAATCAGTTCGATCAGATGACAAATTACATTGTCAGTCCCAGACTCGCAAGCAAGACGATAGCTGCGGCGGCAGTCAGTGTGAACACAACGGTAATCATGAAGATATATTTATAACTAGTCGCATGGGATTCCTGACATACATCAAGCGTTGCCAGTATTCCACCACAATGGGGAAGGGAATCCAGTCCGCAGGACGATACAGATATAATTCGATGCAGGGCACCAAGCTGAGCTGGTGTAGCAAGCTGGGAAGTCCAACTGCTGACCAGTTTCTCCGAGCTTAATGCTATATTAATGCCACCGGATGCACTTCCGGTGACTCCCGCAAGGAGTGTCACCGATAATGCGGCAGACAGGTAGGGGTTCATGTTCAGACTGGTAACGGAATTGACAAGACTTGCATAGCCATCCGTATTCGATATAACTCTTCCAAACCCGACTACGATCGCAAAGTTAAGAAGCGGACCGATCCACTCAGAGGACCCATTCTTGATTGATTCAATGATGGTATCCTTCCGCTGATTTACGATTCCCAGAATTGCCAGATAGATAATCGCAATAATCATTGCGGTACATACTGGGGCATAAGCATTTACTTCCTTGAGGACATAGCCTCCAAAACTTACCCGCTCAAGAACCATGTATACAGAGATAAGGATAATAATTGGTAAGAACGCAAATACTGGTTTAGGCAGATCATCTCCCGTCAATTCAGAAACACTTCCTTTCCGCAACGTTGATTCATCGAATCCCTCTCCGCGCTCTCTGCTCTTTTTCACTTCGTGCTTCAGGTAGAAATAACCAAGGCCAAACATAATCAGGGAAGCGATAATGCCCAGGACTGGCGCAGCGGTTGACGTTGTACCAAGATAAGCGGCTGGAATAATGTTATTCAGCTGTGGCGTTCCAGGCAAGGCAGTCAGAGCGAATGTGGCCTGTCCAAGCTGAATGATCGCTGGTAACAGTGTTTTACTGATGTTTGCTTTGCGGCATAACGATACGCCTAGTGGGAATACCGTGAATGCGACGACCATCGCAGTCACTCCGCCATAAACCAGTAATGCGGTAGTGACGGAAATAACAAGAATCACTGATTCTGCACCGAAAATCTTCAGGAAGAAGTCCGCAATTGCATTTGCGCATCCGGTATCTGACATCAGTTTTCCGTAGATAGTCGCAAAGAAGAAAATCGGGAAATATGTTCCAAATGTGCTTCCGATCCCATTAAACAGATAGGTAAGAGCTACCCAGGGATCCATGACATTGAAAATGACAACAATGACAGTTGCGCATAGTGCCGCAAGGATCGCAGGGACTCGTTTATAGATCAATACCGAAAGCACTCCAAGCCCGATGATGAGCCCGGAAATACCAATTATATTTGACATAAGTAATCACCTCATTTTCTGCATTATTAAAAACTCCTGCAGACAGGCTGCGTTCTGCACGAGTTTTTACTGTGTTGTTTTATCCGTTATGATCAATCAGATTGAACAGTGCTTCCTCTACCTGAGCTCTGGTGAATGGGCCGCCATGTCCGGAGTAAGCACTCTGTAACCCGGCATCAAGGAGTCTCTTCCCGGATTCCTTCAACGCTTCATCATCAAGTGACAGTACTGCGAATGTGCAGATTCCTTCGCCAAACGGATCGAGGATCGTATCACCAACAAACGCTTCACCACTGTCAAATACGACTGAAATCGAATCCAATGTATGACCAGGTGTCATGATGACTTTCGCATTGAAGCCATACGGATGAAGATCTGTTTCTTCCGTCACCGGGATATCGATATCTACAGGCTCTGGTGCATCGATCGGTGCAGGTGCGGCAATATTATCGTAGAATGCCTGACCTAATTCGTTGCGTACTACATACGGAGTGAATGTTCCGGTCTTGAGGAAGGTTTCACATCCAGGGTGCGCAAGGATTGGAGCGCCTGTAAGTACCTTGGCATGGTGGATACCACCCGCATGATCCATGTGTCCGTGGGTCAGAACGATCAGGGATACATTAGACACATCCACACCGCTCATAGCAGTTTTGAGTGTCCATCCGGGCTGATTCAGGAAGCATCCAGCGTCAATGAGCATGGTTTTGCCATTTTCTTCTACCGCATAGAAATTGGATACCGGTCCTACTGAGATTGTCTTGATTTCCATAAGTGTTAACCTCCGTCGTAATAATTCGTAAAATATGGATATAA
The DNA here is from genome assembly GCA_017469355.1 of Solobacterium sp. Lineage (GTDB taxonomy): Bacteria > Bacillota_I > Bacilli_A > Erysipelotrichales > Erysipelotrichaceae > Bulleidia. The sequence continues at coordinate 17,634 of JAFUGM010000057.1, forward strand.
TACGAATTCTAAAATGATCATACCACCATACGCTAAAATAGTAAATAAGTTTAATTTTACGAAATTTCTACATGTTATAATTCAGCTATGTACAGACGCGGTATTTCAACTAAAAATCGGATCATTACTGTCGCAAAAGAACTCTTCCGACAGAAGGGTTATAAAGATGCTTCAGTCAATGAAATCTGTAATAAATCTGATACAAAATTAGGAACGTTCACGTATTACTTCCCGAAAAAGACGGACCTTCTGAGTACGCTGTATACGGAATACATGCAGAAGTGTATCGATTATATTGATTCCCATAACAGCGGGTTTGATCCGTTTAAACATCATCTGTATTCGGTCATGTTGTATTACATGAATCTTTATTCGGATGAGGAGGTTGTTCGGTTCCATAAAGAAGTAATGGAAATCGCTTCAATGAACCAATGGTTTCATAATCCAAGATTATTAGTATCGGAGTTTTCCGGCGGGGCAGACCGTTTTGAAGATGACCGCACCTTTGATCTTTATGTCAAAGCCGATAATGCGGTACGACGTGAACTGAATATTGATTTTATCAATCAACCGGATCACTCCCCACAGAAAATCAAGGCCCTGGTGGTGGATATCTATACCATCAATGCCAAGATGTTTGATGTGGACCTGGATAAGGTGATTGATGCGTTGAATGATGCCTATACGTTTGCGATCAAGAATCACGGCGGGAATATTTCGTTGCTTTAGAGCATCTAAGATACAAACAACATTGGACGGCAGCGTTGCCGTCGTTTTCTTTGTCTGAACTAAAATGATTGATTAGGAATATGAGCTTTTATGTTGTTAAAAGTGACGATGATTAGAAAAGAAGCTTGCAATGCCTGATGAAATCATGAGTTTCTTTACTCGCGGCGCAGAGGAAAGAGATGTCATGCTTATTGGGATTTGTATCATTTCAGTAGATGTGGGGGGGGAGCTACTAATTACGAGGCCAAGAAAAGCAAAATTTTATATACATGCCACTGCATTATCACATCATTAAAACTCCGGTTATCAAAGCACTTTTTAACAAAATTGCAATTTGTGTCTTGATAACTGCCATTTTTCTTATGGGTCATTTATAATAATTTCGGGTGAGGAAAAAATGAAACTTTACAAAAGAGAGAAATACTTAAGTAGAATCAGACCATTTTATGATGCTGAGGATCTTATTAAAGTTATTACCGGTGTTCGCCGATGCGGCAAAAGCTCAATTATGCAAATGATCTATGAAGAGCTTTTTAATGCGGGTGTTCCTGAGTCAAATCTTATTTACATCGACCTTGATAAACGAGGATACAGAAACATAAAAACAGATCAGCAGTTAGAGAATCTCATAGACAGCAACACTCCGGAGTCAGGAACAGTATATCTCTTTATTGATGAGATACAGAATGTGGAAAACTTTGAGCCACTTTTAAACGGGTACAGAAACGAAGGCAGATTTTCCATATTTATAACAGGTTCTAACTCATATCTGCTAAGCGGAGAGTTAGTTACAAAGCTTACCGGACGATACATTGAATTTGAGATTTACACTCTGACATTCGATGAATATGAAGGAATGAAACACTTCTACAATAAGGAAGTAAATCCCAATTCAATTATTGAGCTGACAAACTACATATTAGAAGGCGGATTCCCAAGAGCTGTCCTATTTGACACACTGGAATTAAAAAGAGAGTATACCAGAAATGTAGTTAATGAAATATTCAAGAAAGACATCAGATATAGAAACAGAATCAAGAATAAAGATACTGTGGTTCGGCGAATTATTTGCAGTCGTAAAATCAGATTATTTGCCTGTCACAGCTTCTGATTCCACTACAGTGGTCAAACTATTTGCCGTAGCTTAGGACAGTATTTGCAGATCAGGTAGGAATACGATTATTCCCA
>JAFUGM010000058.1 GCA_017469355.1 Solobacterium sp.
ATATTTGGGGTTGGAATCCAATGGTTGTTTGAAGAGCCGTATGCGGGAGAATCGCACGTACGGTTCTGTGAGGGGCGTCAGGCAAGCCTTTCACAAGTTTATTTTGTTTGAAAGGAGTGTCGAGAATGCCTACTCGACAAATGAATATGTCGACATTATTGAAAACGTATATGGAACCGAATCGGAAACTTCGGATCATAGAGCAGGTGCTGCTTGTGATGCTGCTGGGGGTTTCCGTGGCTGCGTATGGATATGGATTTTCCAGGGTGCACACTTCACCCGGTGTTGCCTCCTATGTGGGGAGCCTGGAAATGGAACGGGTGTTTGAAGAAGAGGATTATGATGAGGACAGTACGGTCTGTGATGTGATCTATGAAGCAGATGACCAGCAGATGATTGTCTCTTATTCCTATGAAGACTATGAGGAGCTGGAAGACAGCACTATTACCGCATATGAATATGCATTTGCGGATGGCACATCGCTGTTCTTCGATCATCCCGATCCTTCCGCAGATGAAATCATTGACACCTACCAGCAGGTGCGTGCCAATGACCTGATGCCGGTATTTAACCTGGCGAACGCATTGGTGATTCTGGCGCTCTCACTTGGCATTGTGCTGTTATTCTCGGGGTTCTTCACGCTCTATGAAAAATCCTGGTTCCTGTCGATCATGGTGTTAGCGACCATATTTGCGGTATTGTTTCCGGAAGAAAGCGCCAATGGCGTTAATGGCATCATTATCATGTTGCTGTATCTGCTGGATACGTTCTTGAATATTCTCTGCGAACTGCTGATCTCCAAGCAGTCCCGCTATAACTTTCTTGTATCAGTGGCTGTAGAGATTACCGAGATTGCGATTTGTCTTGTTCTCATGTATCGGTTTGCGACTATGGCGGTCACCTTATTCTTCTGGCTGCCGATTGATATCATCAGCTATATTAACTGGTCCCGGCATAAGGATGATGAGGAGGATGAACTTACGGTTGTCCGCCGCCTCAAAGGGTATCAGGAAGTGCTGGTGATTGCCGGAATTGCGATATGGACAGTCGTAGTTGGGTATCTTCTGAGCGGACTCAATATCACAACGGACTTCTTCGGTGGAAACCGTTCCCTGGAAGTAGCGATCAATTATATAGACGCCTGCGCGTCTGCGGTGGGAATCGCCAACGGCCTGTTCATCTTCTTCCGGTTACGGGAACAGTGGATCGCATGGTACATCTGTGCCTTCCTGGAAGCAGTGATCAATATTCTTGCGGGACAGTATGTCCTGCTTGTGCTGAAGCTTGGATATTTTACAAATACCACGTATGGATATATCAAGTGGAGCCGTTATATTAAAGAACATAAAGAAGTGCAGAGTGGACTTCTTTGATCTGAAACAATTGATGAAGCACGGATTAATTGATAGAATACCAACGAAATACAAAGAGGTGAGAACATATGGCAATTGAAGCTGGCGATTTTAAAACAGGACTGACAATTATCGTAGATGATGACCCATGGGTGGTGCTGGACTTCCAGCATGTTAAACCGGGCAAGGGAGCTGCGATTTTAAAGACAAAGCTCAAGAATCTGAAGACTGGTTCTACCCAGGAGCGTAACTTTAACGCTTCCACAAAATTTGATGCGGCACCGATTGAAAAGATGTCTGTCACGTTCTCCTATGAGTCGGATAAGACGTATTACTTCATGAACATGGAGACCTTTGAAACCTATGAACTGAGTGAAGAACAGATGGGATTCAATAAGTACTTCATGGTGGACAATCTGGAAGTAATATTGATGCTGTTTGAAGGACAGGTGCTTACGGTTTCCTTACCGGCAACAGTAAACCTGACCGTCGTGGAGACAAGCCCGGCAATCAAAGGCGCACCGTCCACTCAGACAAAGGATGCGACAACCGATACCGGTCTTACCCTGCGCGTTCCCCAGTTTATTGAACAGGGTGAAGTCATTGCGGTTTCCACAGACGATGGAAAGTATTCGGGAAGGGCTTAAGCAAAGCCCTTTTTTATGAAGAAGGTAGTATGTATCACCGGCGGAGCCGGTGGGATTGGCAGGGCGATCGCGGAGACACTTGCGGAGCAGGGCTACGATATCGTACTTAATTACTGTCACTCCGCCTTTGATGCCAGGGGTATTGCGGATGACCTTGAGACACAGTTTGGGGTGCGGTGTCTTGCCATACAGGCAGATATTTCAAAGGAAGATGACGTCGACCGCATGGTTACTGAGGCAGAAGAAGTGTTTGGCGGAATTGATATTCTGATCAATAACGCAGGCATTGATATGCCAAATCTGTTTCATCTTAAAACCGCAGAGGAATTCCGTCATGTGCTGGATGTCAATGTTGTTGGCGCTTATAACTGCGCAAAGCGTGTCTACCCCCATATGAAGGAACAGGAATATGGACGGATCGTCAATATCTCCTCCACCAACGGAATCAACACCTATTATCCGATGTGCTTTGACTATGATGCCTCAAAGGCAGCACTCAATTCTTTGACGCATAATCTGGCGATGCAGTATGGGCCGTATGTGACGGTGAATGCCATCGCTCCGGGATTCATAGGAACAGAAAAGGAACTCGACGGTTATGACGAAGAGTTCCTGAAGAGTGAGACAGATAAGATCTTTGTGAAGCGGTATGGAAAACCGGAGGAGGTCGCTGCTCTTGTGGCATTTCTGATCAGCGAGGAAGCCTCCTTTATCAACAATGCGATTATCCGCATCGACGGCGGACAGGCAGGGAGCTGTTAGGCTTCTTGTTTTGCTTTGGTGAGGGCAAGCAGGATGGAGAGTTTTCCATATTCATAGGAGAGCCCTCCCTGCATGAACAGCGTATACGGTTCATTGACTGGCGCATCGGCACTCAGTTCAATGGTGCTGCCCTGGGTGAATGCCCCGCATGCCATGACCTCATCAAACGGATATCCTGGCATCGGCGCCGGCATAACCCGGACAAAGGAGTCAATCGGCGAGGCTTCCTGAAGCCCCTGGGTAAAGGCGACCAGTTTTTCCTTTGTGCCAAGTTCCATCGTCTGAATGATGTCGGTACGATGTTCATCATAAGACGGAGAAACATTCTTATAGCCGCATTTCTGTAACATATAGGACGCAAATACCGCAGTTTTGAGTGCCGCATTTACTGCCCGGGGTGCCATGAAGATTCCCTTGAAGAAGGAATTGTTCTGATTGAAGTTGGCCCCAAGTTCCTTTCCGATGCCTGGAGCAGTGAGGCGATCCGCACACATGGCGATCAGATCAGCTCTGCCAGCGATATAACCACCCGAGGCCGCAATACCGCCACCGAGGTTTTTCATTAAGGAACCGACGACCAGATCTGCCCCGATATGCCCGGGTTCCAGTTCTTCCACCAGTTCTCCATAGCAGTTATCTACCATGATGATGACATCGGTATTCACTTCCCGGATTCGTTCAATGATCGCTTTCATCTGATCAATACGCAGGGAGCTGCGCTGTGCGTAGCCACGGGACCGCTGAATTTCCACAAGCCGGACATCATTATTTTTTAAACGAGCTACAATCGCTTCTGTATCGAATTCATTTTCCAGAAGCTCAATCTGCTCATAATGAACTCCATTGGCTTTCAATGACTGCGTGGAATTTCCAAACAGACCTACCATCTCCTGCAGGGAGTCATAGGGAGCACCACTTAATGAAATCATCGTGTCTCCATATTTCAGGAGGGAAGAGAAGGCAAGATAGAGGGCATTGGTTCCGCTCATGATCTGCGGGCGCACCAGCGCATCTTCGCATCCCAGCACTTCCGCAAAGATGGCTTCGAGTTTATCCCGGCCTGGATCGTAGTTTCCATATCCGTTAATATCCGCAAAGTCCTGATAGGATACGTGATTATGTATAAACGCGGACAGGATCCGGTCGGAGTGAATCAAACTGATTCGGTCCAGTTCTTCAAATATACCCCTGAGGTCCCGTTCGGCCTGCTGTGCAAGTACCAGAAGCTCATGGTCAATCTGATCAATGATCATAAAAGTCCTCCCAAGCGATTGAGTCGCAGAAATTATTGTAGCTTAATGGGAAAGGAATGAAGGAAGAAATTAGAAAAGGATTGATTTTACTAGTTAGTCATATTAAACTAACTCATGTTACACAAGAGGGATACTGACCCTCACTGAAAGGAGGTTCGGATATGCCGTTAACGTTAGCGGAGATCGGAACTGAACATACGATTGTCCATATCGGCGGAAATGAAGCCACCAAGAAACATCTTGAAGACCTTGGATTTCATGTCGGCGGAAAAGTGATGGTTGTATCAAAAATCGGCGGAAATCTCATTGTGAATGTCAAGGAAACCAGAATCGCATTGGATGCGAAGATGGCTGCCAAAATCAGTGTTTAGCACGAAGGGGGAGAAGTAATGAAGACATTGCGTGATGCAAAGATCGGTGAAACGGTCAAAGTAGTAAAGCTTCATGGCGAAGGTGCCGTCAAGCGCAGAATCATGGACATGGGCATTACAAAAGGTGTTGATGTTTATGTCCGTAAGGTCGCTCCGCTGGGTGATCCCGTGGAAGTGACCGTACGTAACTATGAACTCTCAATCCGTAAGTATGATGCGGAAATGATCGAGGTTGCGTAAAGCATAGGGGGTAACAATGAAAGGTAATACAGTAATTGCGCTCGCAGGTAATCCAAACTGCGGTAAAACAACATTATTTAACGCACTTACCGGCGCAAACCAGTTTGTAGGTAACTGGCCGGGAGTCACAGTTGAGAAGAAGGAAGGTAAGCTCAAGGGCCATGACGGCGTCATCATTGAAGACCTTCCGGGAATTTATTCCCTGTCTCCATACACACTGGAAGAAGTTGTTTCCAGAAACTATCTGATCGAAGAAAAACCGGATGCGATTCTGAATATCGTTGACGGAACCAACCTGGAACGCAACCTCTACCTGTCCACACAGTTAGCGGAAACCGGCATTCCGATGATCATGGCTGTCAATATGATGGACCTGGTCGAAAAGCGCGGTGACAACATCGACTTCAAGAAGATCGAATCCGCTCTTGGCTGTAAGGTAGTACAGATTTCTGCGCTGAAGGGCACAGGAATCATGGAAGCGGCTGAAGCTGCCATCAAGGCGGCGGAAGTTAAGTCCGTTCCGACTCCGATCACCTATTCCAAGGATGTCGAGGCAGCGCTTTCCACCATCGCTTCCAAGCTGAACGTTTCCGAAGATACCAAGCGGTTCTACTCCGTTAAGGTATTCGAACGTGATGACAAGGCGATTGAAAAACTCGGTCTTGGCGCAGATACGATCAAGGCATGTGAAGCGGCAAGTGCAACTGCCGAAAAGAAACTGGATGATGATGCGGAATCCATCATTACCAACGAACGTTATGTCACCATCGAGAACATTCTCGAAGGTCACTATGAGAAGCAGGGAGCTGGTAAACTTACCATTTCCGATAAGATCGACCAGATCGTCACCAACCGTTGGCTGGCACTTCCGATCTTCGCGCTTGTCATGTTCATCGTCTACTATGTATCCATTCAGACGATTGGTACCGGGGCAACCGACTGGGTCAATGATGTCCTGTTTGGAGAAATCGTTCCCGATGCGGTCGGCGGCTTCCTGACAGCAGTTGGCGTTGCGGAAGAATCCTGGCTGTATGGTCTGATTCTCGACGGTATCGTTGCCGGTGTCGGCGCGGTTCTCGGCTTCGTTCCGCAGATGCTCGTTCTGTTCTTCTTCTTAGCATTCCTGGAAGGATGCGGATATATGGCTCGTATCGCGTTCATCATGGACCGTATCTTCCGTAAGTTCGGTTTATCCGGTAAGTCCTTCATCCCGATGATGATCGGTACCGGATGCGGCGTGCCAGGTGTCATGGCCAGCCGTACCATCGAAAACGAACGTGACCGTCGTATGACAGTCATGACCACAACCTTCATTCCGTGCGGTGCGAAACTTCCGATTATCGCTCTCATCGCCGGTGCGCTGTTTGACAACTCCGCATGGGTCGGATGGAGTGCATACTTCATCGGTGTCGCTGCGATTATCATCTCTGGTATCATCCTAAAGAAGACAAAGCGTTTCGCAGGCGATCCGGCACCGTTCGTTATGGAACTTCCGGAATATCATATGCCGACCATCTCCGCAGTTCTCCATTCCATGTGGGAACGTGGCTGGTCCTTCATCAAGAAAGCCGGAACAATCATCACACTGGCTACAATTCTTGTATGGTTCCTTTCCAACTTCGGTGTCTACGAAGGCGCATTCCAGATGCTGCCGGAAGAAGACTTCATGGAGCACTCCTTACTTGCGGCATTCGGTAATGCATTCGCATGGCTGTTCGCACCTCTGGGTTGGGGAACATGGAAGCCGGCAGTTGCGACTATCACAGGTCTGATTGCGAAAGAGAATGTTGTCGGAACCTTCGGTGTCCTCTACAAATTCGGTGAAGTATCCGAAGAGGGTGAAGAAATCTGGGCAAACCTCCAGGCGGATTACACCGCACTCTCCGCATACTCCTTCCTCGTATTCAACCTGCTATGTGCACCTTGCTTCGCTGCGATCGGTGCAATCAAGCGTGAAATGAACAACGCCCGCTGGACATGGTTCGCGATTGGCTACGAGTGCCTGTTCGCATATTGCGCAGCACTGATCGTTTACCAGATCGGCGGACTGATCTCGGGTGAAGTTGGATTCAACCTGTTCACCATTGTGGCTCTTGCGGTACTGGCATGCGCAATCTGGCTGCTGTTCCGTCCGTATAAGGAGGCTACAAAGCTGGAAGCTGTAAAGGCATAAATCAGAACTTACAGATCAGGGACTGCTCTTCAACGAGTGGTCCCTTTTATATTGGCGTTTCGAAAAAAAGAAAATTTCACAAAAAAATTCAAATTACCAGTTGACAGAATGCGCTTACATTCCTACACTGAGAGTACAGGCTGTAAACGTTTCCGGTAACGATACCGGAAACGATACCGGAAATACCATCCGGTACAGCAATACCGAATATTAGGAGGAAAGGTATATGAGCTTCAAAAAAGTATTCGCTTCATTACTTGCGGCTGCTATGCTCGTTGGATGCGGATCCGGCTCCACCGGTTCTGACACAACTGCCAGCAGCACATCCGGAAGTTCCGATTCCGAAAGCGGACGGGTTTACTTCCTGAACTTCAAGCCTGAGCTTGATGAAACACTGCAGGAACTCGCAGCTACTTACACCGATGAGACTGGTGTAGAAGTGCAGGTTGTTACTGCGGCATCTGGAACATACAGCCAGACACTGACTGCTGAAATGGACAAGTCCGCAAAGCCGACACTGTTCGTTATCGGTAACCAGGCTGGTGTTCGTGAATGGTCTGATTACGCAATCGATCTGACAGGAACTGCAATCGCTAATGAACTCAGCACAGACGCATACAACCTCTATGATGAAAGCGGAAAGCTCGTTTCCATCGGTTACTGCTATGAGTGCTATGGCATCATCGTTAACCCGGATCTGCTGGAGCAGGCTGGACACTCCCTTGATGAAATCACAAACTTCGATTCCCTCAAGGCAGTTGTAGAAGACATCCACGCTCGTGCAGATGAACTGGGATTCGACGCATTCTCCTCTTCCGATATGGACGGCAGCTCCTCCTGGAGATTCACCGGACACCTCGCAAACCTCGAGTACTACTATGAAGAGCGTGACGCAGGCGGATGGACCGAAGCTCCGGCTACTCTGACTGGCGCATATGTAGAGAACTTCAAGAACCTCTATGATCTCATCATCAACAACTCCCTGACTGATCCGAAGGATCTGGCAACAGGCGGACATGACGCAGAGAACGAGTTCAAGACAGGCCAGGCCGCATTCTTCGTAAACGGCTCCTGGGAATACGCTGCAGTCAGCGAAGATGTTCCGAATGCACGTATGATTCCTTACTACTGTGGTGTTGCAGGCGAAGAAAAAGCCGGCCTCAACTGCGGTACTGAAAACTGCTGGGCAGTTAACTCTCAGGTTTCCGAAGCTGATCAGCAGGCTACCATCGACTTCATGGTATGGCTGGTAAGCGATTCCTTCGCAGCTTCCAAGATGGTTGAACAGCTTGGTGTTCTCCCTTACAAGAACGCTCCGGAATCCGCAAATGGCTTCCTGGCTGATGCGGCGAACTACACAGACAATGGCTGCTATGTCATGGACTGGGCTACAAACTATCAGCCGAATGTTGATGAATACCGTGCAGGTCTCGTTGCGGCGCTCAATCAGTATGATGCAGATCAGAGCGATGCAAACTGGGCAAATGTTGAAACAGCATTTGTACAGGGCTGGGCTACACAGTATGCGGCTGTAAACAACTAATTACAGTTCAACACAAGACTAAGAGAATTTAACAATGACGGGGCGGGCCGAGGTCCGTCCCGTCTTTCATGAAAATTACAAAGGAGTTATGCGCTTATGTCAGAAACAAAGAAATCTAAGCATACCGCAGGCAAGAATTCCAGCAATCTGAAGGATCAGATCCGTCGCTGGTGGTGGCTGTTTCTTCTTCCGGTAACTCTGGCGTTTGTAATCGGCTTTATCTGGCCGTTCCTGCAGGGAATCTATCTTTCCTTCTGCAAGTTCAAGACTACATCAGACGCTACATTTATCGGATTATCCAACTATGGCCGGGCATTATCCGATCCGACCTTCGTACATTCGTTCTGGTATTCCGCACTGTTTGCGGTTACTTCCCTGGTGTTCATCAACATTCCTGCCTTCGCTGTAGCGTATGCACTGACCCAGGATATCAAGTTTTCCAATCTGTACCGTACCGTCTTCTTCATGCCAAACCTGATTGGCGGTATCGTACTCGGCTATATCTGGTCGATGATTTTCGATGGAATTCTATCGGCCTACAACACATCCATTCTTCTTAACAGCACTTATGGATTCTGGGGTCTCATCATTCTGATCTGCTGGCAGCAGATCGGATATATGATGATCATCTATATCGCTGGGTTACAGGCTATTCCGACCGATATGATCGAGGCGGCAGAGATTGATGGGGCCAATGGATGGCAGACATTGTTCAAGGTCATCATTCCCAACGTCATGCCGTCGATTACGATCTGTATGTTCCTGAGTATTACCAACGGATTCAAACTCTTTGACCAGAACCTGGCACTTACCGCCGGTCAGCCATTCATCATGAATCCGGATGGAACAACAATCAAGACAACCGAAATGCTGGCGCTGAATATCTACAATACGTTCTATAACTCCAATGCCGCATCCCGTGGTACGGCACAGGCGAAGGCCGTGCTGTTCTTCATCCTCGTTGCCGCAATTGGATTGATTCAGCTTCGATTCACAAGAGAGAAGGAGGTTCAACAATGAAAACCGCAAAGCAGGGAAAGACAATTCTCTCCATCGTTCTGGGTATCATTTCCATCATCTATGTCATTCCGATGGTGGTAGTTGTACTGAACTCCTTCAAACTTAATACCTACGTAAAGACAGATACCTTCGCATTCCCGACGGGTGAGATGTGGGCAGGAGTCTCCAACTTTACCAAAGGCATGACATTTGGAAACTATCCGTTTGCGTCGTCTGCCTGGTACAGTGTGCTGATTACGGTTGCCTCCACTTTCCTGATTCTGTTATTCACTTCCATGGCCGCATGGTATATCGCTCGTGTAGATTCCAAAATCTGCCGAATCATCTATTACCTCTGCGTATTCTCCATGGTGGTTCCGTTCCAGATGGTTATGTTTACCCTGGCAAAGACAGCGGATACGCTGAAGCTCAATACCCCCTGGACGATTCCGGTGGTATATCTCGGATTTGGGGCAGGACTTGCGATCTTCATGTTTGTCGGATTTGTAAAGTCTATCCCGCTTGAGATCGAAGAAGCAGCGGCGATTGACGGTGCTGGACCGGTGAAGACCTACTTCCAGGTAGTGCTTCCAATGATGAAGCCGACCATGATCTCTGTTGGTATTCTTGAGATCATGTGGGTATGGAATGACTATCTGTTACCGTATCTGGTTCTTGATCGAACCAAATACATGACCATTCCGATTCATATTCAGTTCCTGAAGGGAAGCTATGGCACGGTAGACCTTGGGGCTACCATGGCGCTGATTCTTCTGAGTATCATTCCGGTCATTGTATTCTATCTGCTCTGCCAGAAGCACATCATCAAGGGTGTTGCGGCAGGAGCTGTAAAAGGGTAATTATTATCTGTACGTGTTACATTAGATAAAGACAGATTATTACTGTCGGGAGCAGTTCACTATGACCACGATTAAAGATATTGCTAAGCTCTCGGGTTACAGCATCGGAACCGTATCTAGAGTCATCAACAATCATCCGGATGTCAGCGAAGAGGCGAGACGCCGCGTCGAAGAAGTGATCCGTGAGCAGAACTTTCAGCCGAATTCCAATGCGAAACAGTTAAAACAGCAGTCCAACTCGGCGATTACCATCATCGTCAAGGGTAATGAAAACATGTTCTTCGAAGGTATTCTGGAGCGTGTTCAGGCCCAGCTCAAGGAAAGCGGAGAAGATGTGGCTGTTACCTTCCTGGATGAATACTCCAATGAGGTGCAGGCAGCGATTCAGCTTTGCGCGCTCCGTAAACCGAAGGGATTCATCTTCTTAGGCGGCAACCTGGAATTCTTCCGGATGGATTTCGATAAGATTGATGTGCCATGTGTACTTCTGACAAATACTGCGGCAGATCTTGGATTCTCGAATCTTTCCAGCTTTACTACCAATGACATGGATGCCGGATATGCGGTGATCGACTATCTGATCAAGAAGGGCCATACCAAAATCGGTATTATTGGAGGAAGTGCTTCAAAGATTGGTTCGCAGATCGGCTTCCGCCGCATTGAAGGATGCCGGAGGGCATTTGAAGACCATGGAATTACATTTGATGAGTCCATGCAGTTTGAACCCTCAAGGTTCTCTATGTCCGGTGGCTATGAAAGTGCGCAGCGTATTCTGAAGAAGAACCCGGAGATTACAGCTCTGTTTGCGATCGGTGATACGATCGCCATCGGGGCAATGCGGGCAATCAAGGATATGGGACTCTCCGTACCGGAGGATGTCTCTGTCATTGGATATGATGGAATTGAGTCTGCACGATTCTCGATTCCGCGCCTGTCCACGATTCATCAGGATACAGATGCATTAGCCAGAAAGGGTGTGGAAGACCTGCTTCTCAGGATCAACTACCGCCATCCTCTGGCGCATGAAGATGTGCCATTCAGCCTGATGGAAGGGGAATCTGTGAAAACCATCGAGACAAAGAAAAAAAGATCAACAAAATAGCAAAAGCATCACTCTTAATGAAACCGCCTGTTTTTCATGGGCGGTTTTTAAGAACTAATATGGTTCCAATCCGTATTTTCCATAAGCAGAAATTAAAACTCTCACTGTAAGTCAGGATTGATGAATAAATGGTAATGAAAGGAAAAGAAATGGAACTGTAATGGAGATCAATTTATTGATATTCCTCATAATTTTGCATATACTCTTCTTGAAGATTGCATTTAAATATAAGGATGATCATCATGAAAGAATATATGACTATAAAAGAGGCATCTGAAAAATGGGGAATAGGAACAAGGTGGATCAATACGCTCTGCCACGAGGGAAGGATTGAAGGCGTTGTCATGTTCGGTGCATCTTTCGCCATACCCAGAGACGCACAAAAACCGAGAGACCGAAGAATCAGGAGTGGGAAGTATATCAAGAATAAAGATGAGAGGCACTGACGTTATGAACGAAGTTTTCGACATCAGAAAATTTGATGAGTATAGAGAAGACAACCGCCGTGAAGTAAAGAAGGCGAAAGGAGGACTTCCGCATAGCCTGTGGGATACATATTCTTCTATGGCTAACTGTTATGGAGGCGTCATCATACTTGGCATTGTGGAAAATCCGGATGGAAGCTTTGCTACTACCGGACTACAGGATGCCGCAAAGCTGAAAAGGGACTTTTGGAATACGATTAACAGCGCTTCCAAAGTCAACATCAACCTTCTAACGGATGATGATGTAAAAACCTATGATAGAGATGGTGATGTCATCATGGTGATTAAGGTTCCACGCGCAAAACGTGAGCTTCGTCCGGTATATATCAACAATGACATCTGGAAGGGGACGTTTCGCAGAAACTGGGAAGGGGATTATCACTGTACTCCTTCGGAAATCAGAGCTATGCTTCGGGATGAACCGGAAGAGACGATGGACATGACGGTGCTAGAAGATTTCACGCTGAAGGATCTCAGTGAAGAAACCGTACAGGCATATCGAAATTATCACTCCGCAGTTCGTCCGGGACATGTATGGGGAAAGTTGCAGAATGAGGACTATCTTGAGAAGATCGGGGCGGCAGCAATCCTGAAGGATGACGGAAAGCTTCATCCTACAGCAGCAGGCCTTCTGATGTTCGGAGAAGAATACCATATCGTGCGCTATTTTCCGGAGTATTTTCTGGACTATCGGGAAGTACTGGATCCGACGATCCGTTGGACCGACCGAATCCAATCCAGTTCCGGCGACTGGTCAGGCAATCTGTTTGATTTTTTCTTTCGCGTGTATAACAAAATTTCACGTGATATTGAAAAGCCTTTTGCGCTGGACGGCGTAAACCGCATAGATGATACGCCAGTACATAAGGCGATCAGAGAGGCTCTGGCAAACTGTATCGTCAATACGGATTTTTATCTTCCGAGAGGAATTGTGATCCTGAAAGAACAGGATAAGATCATTCTGCAAAATCCAGGAAGCATTCGGACAGGTAAGGATCAGATGTTGCGCGGTGGCATTTCCGATCCCCGCAATAAAGCGATCATGAAGATGCTGAATCTGATTTCTATAGGGGAGCGTGCGGGAAGTGGTGTTCCGGATATATATTCCATCTGGGAGAACGAAGGATGGAATAGCCCTATTGTCGAAGAACAATACGGGCCAGATCGAACGATTTTAACGCTTGCCTTCACACAAAAGCAAGCGGTAAAAACAGGCGGAAAAAACAAGCGAAAAAAACAAGCGAAAAAAGCAACATCAATTTCAAAAACTTATGAAAACAAGAAGAAGGTTGTCAAATACATTCAAAAATGCGGAGCATCTTCCACTTCCGAACTTGCTAAATATCTGGGGTTGAGTACTTCCAGAACGAGAGCGTTGTTATCTGAGATGGTCTTCGAAAAAAAACTCCTGCCAGTCGGGGATGGGCGAGCACGTAAATATATAAATCCGGCCAAATATCTGGACACAGATTCATAGTAAGGGTCATTCATGACTTTTCCTAGGCTTCTTGGATGATCCTTTCTTACCACTTGCTGTACAAAAGGAGCCATCGGTATGGCAAAACAGAAAAAACACATGGCCGTTTATTTTGAAAAATAGCTAAAAATGCAATTTACAGACATTGTGAAATGAGATTATAATCATTCACATAGGAGCCATGAAAGCGCTGTCATTGAGCAGCGAGTTCAGGACTCTCGCCAGTAAGTTTCGCAGCTGGGTGAAACCGTCGTACACAGGCACATGATGCGGACATGGAATGTGATGCGACGCGGGTTCATCGACGCGGGAACTTCAGAATTCTTTCTATTACATACAGAAAGGGGCAAGGAGAAAGACATGGCAACAGTATCACTTAGACACATCGTAAAGATTTATCCCAACAGCGGTGACGGCAAGAAAAAGCCCACCAACCTGAAAGTTACGGAAGAAGGCGTTCTTGCCGTACAGGATTTCAACCTTGAAATCGCAGATCAGGAATTTATCGTACTGGTAGGTCCTTCCGGATGCGGAAAGTCCACCACACTGCGTATGGTCGCAGGTCTTGAAGAGATTTCCAAAGGCGAACTCTACATCGATGACAAACTGATGAATGACGTCGCTCCGAAAGACAGAGACATCGCAATGGTATTCCAGAACTACGCACTGTATCCGCACATGACAGTTCGTCAGAACATGGAATTCCCGCTGAAGTTACGTAAAGTTCCGAAGGATCAGATTGACAAGGCAGTAGATCAGGCCGCAGAAATTCTCGGTATCACACAGTATCTCGAGCGTAAGCCGAAGGCTCTCTCCGGTGGTCAGAGACAGCGTGTAGCGATCGGACGTGCGATCGTTCGTGAGCCGAAGGTTCTCCTGATGGATGAGCCGCTCTCCAACCTGGATGCGAAACTCCGTAACCAGATGCGTGCAGAGATTATCAAGCTCCGCCAGAGAATTCAGACAACATTCATCTACGTCACACATGACCAGACCGAAGCTATGACTCTCGGTGATCGTATCGTCATCATGAAGGACGGCGTCATCCAGCAGATCGGAACTCCGCAGGAAGTTTATGACAACCCCGTTAACATCTTCGTCGCAGGATTTATCGGTGTTCCGCAGATGAACTTCTATGATGGAAAGCTCCTGAAGTCCGATGACGGCAAGTACTGTGTACAGGTTGAAGACGCAGTAATCGATCTTCCGGAAGACAAGCAGAAGAATCTGGCTGACCATAAGGTAGCAGCTCAGGACATCACAGTCGGTGTCCGTCCGGATCATATTTCCCTCAAGGAAGTGCCGGGCAAGATGGTAAAGGGAACCGTAGACGTATCCGAACTTATGGGTTCTGCAGTACATCTGCACATCAATGCGTTAGGTAAAGACGGTGTCATCATCGTTCCTACCCTCGACCTCAAGGGCAACAAGTCCTACACTATGGGTTCTCCGATCGAGTTCACATTCGGCGGAAATGTTACTCACATCTTCGCGAAGGAATCCGGCAAGAACCTGGAATATTCCAACGATACCGTTCAGGAATAATCACCTATGAAAGCATCCCTCCATGGGGTGCTTTTTGTGTGTCTTTACAGAACATGTCAGTGGTGTTTAACTTCAGTTTCCCATATAATAAAAGCAGTGAATGGGTATAACCCAAAGGAGAAAACAATACATGAGTGTTAATCATCGCAAAGTGGCCGTGATCGGCTGTGGTTTTGTTGGATCGACCAGCGCATTCGCTTTAATGCAGAGTGGGCTGTTCTCAGAGATGGTTCTTCTGGATGTAAATCAGGACAAGGCGGAAGGGGAAGCCATGGATATCAGTCATGGTACAGCACTTTCCAATCCGATGCGAGTCTATGCGGGAACCTATGATGACATCGCTGATGCGGCGATCATCGTCGTAACCGCAGGTGCTGCCCAGAAGCCGGGCGAGACCAGACTGGATCTGATTCACAAGAATGTCTCCATCTTCTCCGGAATCATGAAGGAGATCCGTGCTCGTAAGCCGGAAGGAATCATGCTTGTTGTAGCGAACCCGGTTGATATTCTTACCTACTACGCTGCTAAAACCAGCGGAATGGGTGAAACACGGGTCTTTGGCTCAGGAACTGTTTTGGATACCTCTCGCTTACGCACCCTGCTTGGCACAAAGCTGGATGTCGACAGCCGCAGTATTCATGCCTATATCGTTGGTGAACATGGCGACAGTGAAATCGTCTGCTGGAGTAATGCGAATGTCTCTGGAGTTCCGCTGCCTGACTTCTTCGCATTAAGAGGAATGGGCGATATTGACCTTGTGGCGGCACAGAATGAGATCAGCAACGATGTAAAAAACAGTGCATATGAGATCATCGCCAAGAAACATGCGACATATTATGGCATCGGTATGTCAGTTACCCGCATCTGCCGGGCAATCATAAAAGATGAGAAGTCCGTTCTTCCGGTTTCCACCGTCCTTCATGGGGAATATGGAATTGAAGAATGTGCGCTCTCCGTACCGGCCATTGTCGGTCATAATGGTATCGAAAGTCTGGTTCCTATCTCCATGAGTGAAGATGAACGCACGGCGCTTGATAACTCCTCCAGAGTACTGAAGGAAAATATGAGCGACATTAGCTTTGAAGTTAATGACTGAATCATGAGGGAAGCTCTTCGGGGCTTCTTTTCATTTCCGCGGATCGGCGGTATTCTTTTGGGCGAAGGGAGAAGCAGAGATGAAACCGTTGTTATTTGATCTTCACACCCACACCATTGCGAGCGGTCACGCTTACAGCACACTGCTGGAAAACATTCAATGCGCGAAAGATGCGGGGCTTAAAGCCTATGGATTCTCCGACCATACCGGAGAGATGAATGTCATGGGCCGGATGTATTTTGGGAACTTCAAAGTTATTCCCCGGCGGATTGATGATCTTCTGATTCTAAGAGGTGCGGAAGTCAATATTGTCGATTATGACGGAACGATTGATCTTGCGGAGCGGTATTGTAAACAACTGGACTATGTCATTGCCAGTATTCATAAGATTCCGGAATACGTCGCTGGAAGCAGGGAAGAAAATACTGCCGCTGTCATTGGGGCCATGCATAATCCGTATGTCCGGGTGATCGGACATCCCGATGATGGCCGGTTTCCGTTGGATCCGGAAGCGATCGTACTTGCGGCGAAGGAGACCGGTGTATTACTGGAACTTAACAACGCATCACTTCGAACCGATATGTCGCGTCTCAATGCCCGAGAAAACATTACAGAGGTTCTCCGTCAATGCAAGAAACACGGAGTTCGGATTGTGGTGAACACCGACAGTCACTTTGCGTTATCGGTGGGAAGGTTTGAACTGGCAGAACGATTGATCGCAGATCTGGAGTTTCCGGAAGAACTGATCGCCAACTATGACATGGATCGTCTGAAGTGGATTGTCCGGGAAGAAAAGATTGCGGAACTTGGCATCTGAACGGCTGTGACATCACAGCTGTTTTTCTATGTTTGATCTATGAGTTCTTGAAACTACTGGCGAAACCTTTTATTATGAATTCGGTGAAGAAAACCGTGACACTGCATGGATTTTCAAAGGTTCACCACAGGTACATTCATTCTGTATTCGCTGCATCCCTATAGGAGCGGCAGGAGGTAAGAGTATGAGCAGAAGTAAGAAACGTATTCAGCAGCTGACTCTGGCGGCTTTTTTTGTCGCCATTGAGGTCATTATGGCAGTCACTCCCATCGGATTTATTCCCGTCGGAGCCATCAACATCACGACCATGCATCTGCCGGTTATCCTGGCGGGGATTGTTCTCGGGCCGATTTATGGCGCAATGATGGGATTCGTCTTTGGGATGACCAGTATGTTGCGGGCAACGTTTATTCCCGGCATCACCAGTTTCTGCTTCAGTCCGTTTATTACGGTCGGCGGAATTTCCGGTAACTTCTGGAGTGCCTTTATAGCGTTAGTTCCGAGAATGACATTGGGCTGTCTTTCATTCTATATCTACCGTGCGGTAAGAAAACTGAAGAAATCACGCATTACTGCGGCGGCAGTCTCTGCTGGACTGAACACCTTGATTCATACGCTGTTTGTGATGGGCTCCATCTGGCTGTTCTTCGGCGAAGCTTATGCGAGTGCGGCAGGTATTGGCGTTGGCGCAGTGATTGTGACTGTACTTACCAGTAACGGAATTCTTGAAATTCTGCTGGCATCCATAGTGATTCCGGCTCTTGTCAAAGCATTAAAGCCTGCGATGGAAAGGATGGGATTCTATGACAAATAATCCATGTGTTGTAGTAGGTGTTACCGGAGGAATTGCTGCATATAAGATCTGTACACTGGTGTCTTCCTTACATAAACAGGGAATGGAAGTCCATGTGCTCATGACAAAAGAGGCCCAGGAGTTTATCACTCCCTTAACCATGCAGAGTCTGTCTGGACAGAAAGTCATTACGGATATGTTTTCCGTTGATTATACGCCGGATGTGCATCATATCAGCCTGGCGCAGAAAGCGGATGTGTTTGTGATTGCACCAGCCACCGCAAATGTGATTGCCAAAGTCGCTAACGGCATCGCCGATGACATGCTTACAACCACATTTCTTGCCAGCACATGTGAGAAACTGATTGTTCCGGCAATGAATACCGCAATGCTGGAGAATCCGATCACGCAGGATAATCTGAAGAAGTGTGCTTCCTATGGAATGCATATCCTTGAGTCGGGTACCGGATATCTTGCCTGTGGGACGACAGGAAAAGGCCGTATGCCGGAGGCTTCAGAGATCGAGGATGCTGTAAAAGAACTGCTGGTAACAGACAAGTATCTCCATGGCAAGAAAGTGTTGATCACGGCAGGGCCAACCTGTGAAGCGATTGATCCGGTACGCTATATTACCAATCATTCCAGTGGAAAGATGGGATACGCATTAGCAAGAGCTGCTCGCAATGCTGGGGCAGAAGTGACGCTGGTGACAGGGAAAACAAACCTTGCGGATTTACGAGGAGTTCATATGATTCCGGTAACTTCTGCCAAAGATATGGCAGAAGCAGTTCTTCCTCTTCAACAGGATATGGATCTCATGATTCTTGCGGCGGCAGTGGCAGACTATACTCCATCCATAACCGCAGAGGAAAAGATTCATAAGAGTGAAGGGGGAATGACACTGGAGCTTGAGCGTACAACGGATATTCTCAAAACGCTTGGAAGCCATAAACCAGAGGGACAGATACTGGTTGGCTTCTCCATGGAGACAGAGCATCTGATTGAAAACTCCCAGCGTAAGCTCACCTCCAAGAACTGTGATTTCATTATCGCCAACAGTATTCGTGAAGCTGGCGCTGGCTTTGCGGGAGATACGAATATTGTGACTGTGATTTCTAAACAGGATCAGAAGGAACTTGGACTGCTGTCCAAAGATGAAACGGCAGAACAGATCCTGCGTCTTGTAACACGGAGGGTTGAGCATGTACTTATTGACGATTGATGTGGGAAATACGCATATTAAGATGAATCTTCTCTCGGATGAGGATAAGGAGATCGCCGGGTTCCGTCTTACTACCCGCACCCCGAGAACCTCAGATGAGTTTGGTCTCAGTATTCGTGAGTTTCTGAATGCGAATAATCTGACAAGAGAAGATGTGAAGGATGTCATTATCTCTTCCGTTGTTCCGAAGGTGATGTATTCTCTGACTTCCAGTATTGTGAAATATCTGGGAAAGGAACCGATTATCATCGGCCCTGGAATCAAAACCGGAATCTCCATCCGTACGGATAACCCAAGAGAAGTCGGCGCTGATCGGATTGTGGATTGTGCAGCTGCTTTCTACACCTATCATCGGTCCTGTATTATCGTTGATTTCGGTACCGCCACAACATTTGACTATGTATCCGCAGAAGGCGTGTTCCAGTATACGGTAATCGCACCGGGACTGGAAACCTCAGCGACCGCCTTGACCTCTCAGACTGCGAAACTTCCGGAAATTGAAATCCGGAAGCCGGAATCTATTCTTGTGAAAAATACGATTGCGGGCATGCAGGCGGGGGTAGTATACGGATATATCGGATTAGTCGAATATATCATCCGCCGCATGAAACGGGAACTTCAGGATGAAGACGCAATGGTAATCGCGACCGGAGGGCTTGGCCGGGTAATTGCCGAAGAAACCAGCCTGATTGATATTTATGAACCGGATCTTGCCGGTAAGGGCATGGCAATCATTTATCAGAGGAATAAGGAAAAGGCTTCTGCCTGAATCATACGACCCGGGGATACCCGGGTTTTCTATACCGGAAGTTCGGGTATGGAATGGAAGAACACCGTCATCTACATTATGAAAGGAGGCCAGATATGAAGAATACAGATGACATTGATGCGCAGCGCAGATATGTGCGAAAACTGGAGATTGCAATTACAGTGTTGGGGATATCCGACGTGGTTTCACTTTCACTTCTGCCAATTTCATCCTGGTCGGATCGTTCCCCCGCATGGGCGTTTCCATATATGAAGTGGCTGATTATCGCAGATGTTCTGCTTTATCTTTGTGCCGTCCTTGCTGTGAAATGGTATCAGAAGGATGTTAAGAAACAGGAAGAACGCATGCAGAAAAATGAAGAGTAGAACGTGAGTTCATGTTTATAACTCCAAAGAAACATATGCTCTTTGTCTCATCAGGAACGTAGATCATTAAATTCATTTGATTCATCTATATGCTCAGAATAGTTCTGGGTGGGCATACAGAGAAAGTGACGAAACTGCTGTTAAATAAAGGCGATTCGGAAGATTTACTTGAAAACATGAATTGTCGCGAAACAGGGATAGTCAAAGTGCTTTGAGCAGAAAATAAAATGTGCCATAACCTCCTATGGTTACAGCACATTTGAATTTATGGAGCCGAAGAGACTCGAACTCTCTACCTCATCGCTGCCAGCGATGCGCTCTCCCAGGTGAGCTACGACCCCGTGTGTGGCTTTATTCTAACAGAAAGTAAGACGTCGCTTCAATGGGGTCATTACGAGTTATAAGGACTGTTTGTGCTTCACAGGATGACCAAGAAATTCTTCTAAGCGTTCATCTGAATATATCAGGTTGACGGATTTATACAGATGTTGCCAGGCATTGCCATGAGGAGAATGGAATGGGCGATCATTCTCATAAGATGAAGATAATTCATGCTCGAAGCACTCAATCAGCTCATCTAAACATCGCTTTTCGATGGGTGTTTTTTCATGAGCAGGATAGATTGCATTGATTTCATTGATTCTTGCCTTTAGTTTTTTCAAGCTGTTGAGTGTGATTTGAAATGGGGCTTGTTCATCGGAAGAAGAGAAATGCCAGATATTATGCTCATCCATCAGCTGATCTCCTGCGAACAGTCGACCTTGTTCTTTTTCAAGAAACATCAGATGCCCATAGCTATGACCGGGAGTAAGAATGCATTCCACATGCTTATTACCAAGATTAATTATTTCTCCATGTCTTAGAAAGTGAGCAGTCGCATGAAGGCGAGAATTACAATATTCTTCTTCGTTGATAAATGAGGCAAGACTCGGGAGCTTCTTCAGCCGGTAATCAAGCATACTTTTCCGTTCGTCATAAGTATCATTACGGAGCAGCTTTCCGTAATCCAGAGGATGAATCCAGAAATCGGAGAAGTTCGCGGCACCAAGTCCATGATCTGGATCTCCGTGAGTAATTACTAACATGACCGGCTTATCCGTTATCTTCCTGAGAATCGGATGAATATCCTCATATCCCCATCCGGCATCAATTAATAATGCTTTTTCAGATCCAATCAGAAGATAACAATGAATGCTTTCGGCTTCGGTAATGATATACAGATCATCGCTGACCTGTTTGACTGTATTGATTGATGTGGAATAGTTCATATATACCTCCTGAATAAGGAAGCTGAACAGTAGTCCAGCTTCCTCATTAATTCTTATTTTTCACTTGTTCCGTACACGCTGTCATCGAAGCCAAGAATCCATGTGGAGACAAAGCTTACAACAATGGTAATTACGGTGGCAACGATTGCGAACCAGAAATTGCTCATTGAACCATCTGGATTCATGAAAATCGGCATCGTGAAGAAGGATGGAGCACCGAAGCTGAATACCTTTACACGGAAGATTGCGCAGAAGATCGCATTTACGATGCAGGCAATCCAGGTTGCGTACAAAGGCTTCTTCATTCGCAGGCAGATACCGTACAGGGTTGGCTCCGTGACTCCTGCCAGGAACGCTGTAAGGGCACAAGATCCTGCCAGTTCCTTTAAATTTGGATTCTTTGTTTTCAGGAATGCCGCAAGCGCAACGCCAAACTGAGAGAAATTCATACCGATAAATGCCACAAACAGCATATTGTCATAGCCTACAGTCGCAAATTCTGTAATGACCAATGGTATTAACGCAAAGTGCATGCCTGTGAGTACTAACAGAGGTGCCAGTGCACCAACGATGAGAATGGTTGCCCAAGGTGCGACATTATTGATGGAGGTCATCACAAGATTTAACAAGTCGCCAATATAGCTTCCGATCGGACCAGTGACACATAACGCGATCGGCAAAATGATCAGAACGCTTATGAGCGGCCGGAATACGAATTTTATAGAATCTGGGATGAGCTTTTCAGATAACTTTTCTACATATTTCAATGCCCAGATTGTTAATACGATAGGAATCAGAGTACTCGTATAATCTGCAGTTTTGACTGGAAGTCCAAATAATGTGACAAATGATCCAAGTTCGGAAAGACCGACAATTGAAGGATGAATCATTAAGGCACCGACAAACAGCGATAACATTGTATTAGTGCCAAACTTCTTCGACGCGGTATATGCAATGAAGATAGGAAGGAAATACATTGCGGCATTTGCGGCAACGTTCAGAATGGTATAGGTGGAACTTGTGTCGGAAAGGCCAGCCCATCTTGTCAGAATGGTAAGAATGGCTGTGAGTAGTCCGCTTACCATAATTAGAGGGATTGCAGGTCCAATCAAGGATGACAGAATATCGAGGATTCGATTAAATACATTAGTGGATGTTTTCTCCTGATCAAGATTCTCATCGGTGTTGGTTCCTTGTTCAAGGGTGGGATACTGTTCAATCGCAGCATCGAATACTTTGCTTACATCATTTCCAATGATAACTTGTACACCGCCTGGAGCTTCTACAACACCCATGACACCATTGATGGCTTTAATTGCTTCAAGATCTGCGATGCTCTGATTTACAAGAGAAGTCCGGAGACGAGTAGCGCAATGAAAGATTCTGGAAATGTTTTCCGGACCTCCGAGTTGCTCAATAATCGCTTTTGATAATTCGCTGTAATTTTTTGCCATAACCTTTCTCCTTTGAATGACAACCAAAGTATAGAAAATGAGGAACTAACAAAAAATAGAAGGTGATGCGCAAGTAGTGCCGCAACGATCCGGTATGATCATCTTCTGGAATTTACAGCAATTCCGATGTAATCACAAAAACTGTTTGAGTCATTATCACGACTGATATTGAAATATGAAATTCTGGCAATGTGGTTATTCAGGAAATATGACTCTGAGTTCAATGTCATTAGTACATGCATATGTTCTGAAAGATCATGTGTAATAACCAACAGGGTATCTGCATCGATAAAGGAGGTGCTGATTGCTTCTGGTAAAGGAACTGACCGGTACTTTTCTAATAGATCTTTCCATGAGTCATCTGAGGAATTCACTTGAATCTCAGAAGTCTGGAATTGCTCTATAAACCGCTGGATAGACTGAATTCGAAGTTGATTATATTTCTGTCTGATCTGGCGGGAGATCATTTCCGACTGGTAAGCTTCTTCAAACAAGTCTACATAAACCAGTTCCGGATATTCAAATACCAAGGAAGGCTCTGTGGTTAAAAACAATGCATCCTCATCAGAGTCATGGAATTTTTTTAGATAAAGATAAGAGGGAAAGATACGTATGATCTCAATATACGCACTGTAGCGTTCATATAATTCTTTGCGGAATCGGTATATATAAGCGACCGGCGCATCTGAAACGATATTGATACGCAGTTTTCCACCTGCACCATACATTAAAGACGCAATATATGGGACAAGCATATGTTCTTCTTCAGGAGGGATCTCCTCATCGAGGAGATCCCTCAGGATTGTATGAACAAGATGAAAGGCAGCGGGATATTGGGATTCGATTAATGCAGAATGAGATGTCACAGGAGTGCTTCCGGTGTGAATTCGCTGTCTCATCCGATATAGCTGTTCGCAGAGATGTCTGATATAACCGTTGTCCTTCGAAAAGCGGATACCGGTATCTGCTTCTGCTTTGCGAAAGAAACGGTGCACAAGTTCCTCAATCTCCGGGTAACTTTTTCGCGCTGATCCAATACGATTAAACTCTTCATAGCGACGACTCAAGCACATAAGCTCCGTTTCATCCAGATGTGTTGCGAACGATTCTTCCATGCGTGTCACGATTCGCTGCAGGGTGGGATCTACTGGATGCGGAGAAGGAGAAGAGGTGTGTATAAATCCATAGGATGGTCTGATAATTGCCAGAGCACAATGGCGGATAAATGGAAGGAATGAATTTCCCTCTACGATATCTGACTCCGATGTAAGGACGTCGATGACGATGTTTTCCATGGGTTCAAGTGTATCGTATAATTCCTTGACCGCTTCGTATTGCTTTCCTACTTCCGTGATCTTATCAGGAAGAAAGTTTACTATCAAAATTCGTTTGATATATTCTGGTGCTTCCAGCCGAAATCCTTTTCTTGGATGAACACATAGTTCCGCGTGTTTCGTGTCTGAAATGATCTGCCTGACTTTACTTAGATTGAAGTTAACTGATGAAGGCGCAAGGAACGTTCGATCAGCTATTTCGTTGATGGTTATATAATCCGTTTCATATAACAGAATGGTAAGGATGTCCGAAATATTATGAAGTGGATCAGCCAGTGGGACAGGTTTCTGTTTGGCGATATAGGCTTTCAGCTGAGTTCGGTTTCCCTCAAGATAGTATCCGAGACGATGGTTAGAGGCGATCTTTATCGTTGTGAAGTTCTGGCGCAGCAATCGGTTCACCTGAGCAATTTCGCCCTGAAGCGTACGAGCACTGATATATAACATGTTCGCAAGAACTTTTCCAGGCAGCCATTCTTCTCTTCCCAGAAGGATCGCAAGGAGTTTTAGATCACGATCATTGAACATGGATTTATGATAATACAAGAACTTGATGGTTTGGGAACCTGCTATAACGTAGTATTGATAATTGCTATTGGCGGGAGGAATTCTCCCGCTTTTACAATGAAGAAAAAGCAAGGGGTGTTTTTGTTATGAAACTTATTATTTCCGGGGAAATTAAAACCTATGAGGATGGAATTACAATTTCTCAGCTGATCAAGGAAGAGAAGGTGGAAACGCCAGACTATGTGACAGTTTCGGTAAATACAGAATTTCCGGATCGGGAAGCGTATGAGACAACGGTTCTTAATGAAGGAGATCAGGTTGAATTCCTGTACTTCATGGGAGGAGGAGCGTATGGCGCTTTCCAATGAGCAGATTGAACGCTACAGCCGTCATCTGATTCTGAAGGGAGTCGGTGTCTCCGGTCAGAAGAAACTGCTTGCCGGGAAGGTGCTGGTCATTGGTGCTGGCGGGCTGGGAGCCCCGGCGTTAATGTATCTTGCGGCTGCGGGTGTTGGTACGATCGGAATTGCGGATGCGGATGTGGTAGACCGGTCCAACCTTCAGCGTCAGATTATTCACTCTACGCCTGATATCGGGAAAAAGAAGGTGGATTCCGCAAGGGAAACCATTGAGGCATTAAACCCGGATGTAAAAGTGATTACCTACCCGGATTATGTGAAGGCAGATAACATCCTGGATCTGATTAAAGACTATGATTTTATCCTGGATGGGACGGATAACTTTCCTGCGAAGTTTCTGATTAACGATGCCTGTGTCATAGCGAAAAAGCCGTTCTGCCATGCGGGCATCATCCGCTTTTCCGGACAGTTAATGACCTATGTGCCGGGAGAAGGGCCCTGCTATCGCTGTATCTTCAAAGACATGCCGCCAAAAGATGCGGTTCCTACCTGTAAGGAGGCTGGTGTCATTGGAGCGGTGGCTGGGGTCATCGGTTCCCTGCAGGCGATGGAAGCGGTGAAATATCTTCTTGGCACTGGAGAGTTATTGACTGGGAAACTGCTGACCTATGATGCCTTGGTATCTAAGTTCAACCGCATTACCCTTCCGTCTCACGTCAGTAACTGCGCCGTATGCGGAGATCACCCGACCATTCCTAAACCAATTGATTACGAACAGCCCGCATGTGATCTCAGAAAGGGTGTGTGATGATCGTTCTTACAAAAGCACAGGCCGATCTGATTCTTTCCCATGCCAGAGCACAGCTTCCTGAGGAAGCCTGCGGCATTCTTGCCGGACATCGGGAGAATGATGTCAGTGTTGTATCACAGGTATACCTTTGTGAGAATACCGATCACAGTGCCGAACACTTTACCATTTCCCCAAAAGAACAGCTGAGTTGTCTGCTGGACAGCCGTAAGCAGAACCTTGAACTGATCGGCAACTGGCACTCCCATCCGGAAACCCCATCCCGGATGTCGGAAGAGGATAAGCGGATTGCGGTCAATCGATCCTGGTCGTATCTGATTCTCTCTCTGCAGGATACAGCACATCCGGTTCTGAATGCGTTTCGTTATTCAGAAGAACAACAGTCATTTGAACAGGAACCATTACAGATACAGGAGGAACGCTGACTATGGCAGAATACAAAACAATACAAGCAGAAGAATTTGACGCTCTAATCGGACAGGATGTTACATTTGTGGATCTAAGAGAACCGGATGAAATACTGGTTGCGGGAATTGATGGAGCGCTGAACATTCCGTTCAGTAAGATCGGTACCGGTCTGGATTTCATACCTTCCGGCAAACCGGCTGTGGTATTCTGCCGGGTCGGAGACTGGAGCTCGGAAGTTGCGGAACTGCTCGCAGATCGGGGAATTGAGGCATATCACCTGGAAGGTGGATTTCAGGCTTACCGTACCTACCTTCAGGAAACAGATCCCGCAAAGGCAGAGGCACTATCTCATGCGGTGGAAACGGCTGTAAATCCAGCTGCTCCAGTCACAGAAAAAACAGACGAAGTGAAGATCGATGCCAAAGGACTGAAATGCCCTGGCCCGATTGTCAAAGTGGCAGATACCATTCGTGAACTGGACGAAGGTACACTTGTTCGGGTAGAAGCGACGGAAGACGCTTTTGCCTCAGATATTGCTGTATGGGCAGAGCGCACAGGGAATCCCCTGCAGTCTTTAAACGTAGAAGATGGTGTGATTACCGCAGTGCTGAAAAAGGGAAGTGCTGTTAAGGAATCGGTCAGTGAAGTTCATCCTCATGAAAAAACCATGGTGGTATTCAGTGGGGATCTTGATAAGACCATCGCCGCATTTATCATGGCCAATGGCGCCGCATCCATGGGCCGTCCGGTAACGATCTTCTTTACCTTCTGGGGATTGAATATTCTTCGCCGTCCGGAAAAGGTCAATGTGAAAAAGGACTTCATTGAGAAGATGTTTGGTTTCATGATGCCAAGAGGAACCACGAAGCTCGGGCTGTCCAGAATGAATATGGGCGGGGCCGGAGCGAAGATGATTCGCTATATCATGAAGAAGAATGGAATCAGTTCCCTGGAGGAACTGATTCAGGATGCGATCCAGCATGGCGTTCGCCTTGTCGCATGCCAGATGTCGATGGACATCATGGGAATCCGCAAAGAAGAACTGATCGACGGAATTGAACTAGGCGGTGTCGCAACGATGTTGGGATCCGCGGAGAATTCTGATCTGACCTATTTCATCTGATCATGGCACCGGCATTCGCCGGTGTTCTTATGTTCAAAAAGCGTTCTGGTGAAGATATTTTTGTTGGTCATGTATAATGTAACCACAACACATCCCTTCAGGGGGATCGATACGAGAATGTTCATATAAAGAATGTGATACAGGAAGAAAGAGGAATACGCATGACAAGACCAGTATATGTACCATTTGAAGAACGCACCGGCGACGAATCCATCGTCTACTTTACAAGAGAGCTATCCCCGGCGGGAATCAGTAAGATCTATCGCCGTGTCAACGCAAATCTTCAGGGGAAGATCGCAGTAAAACTTCATACCGGAGAACCTCATGGACCGAATATCATTCCGGCCTCCTGGGTGAAGGAATTCCTGGCGAATGATATTCCGGATGGAACAATCGTGGAAACCAATACCTACTATACGGGCGACCGTTATACCACCGAGCAGCACCGCAAGACTCTGGAAGTCAACGGATGGAACTTCACCACCGTGGATATCATGGATGAAGATGGCACGGAGATGATTCCGGTAACTAATGGGAAATGGTTCACTGAGATGTCGGTTGGTGACCATATGAAGAACTATGATTCCCTGCTCGCATTGACACATTTCAAGGGCCATACGATGGGTGGCTTCGGTGGATCTAATAAGAACCTTGGAATCGGATGTGCCGATGGCCGCATCGGAAAGAAGATGATTCATGCCCATGAGGGAGAAGATGACATGTGGGGTGTAACAGAAGATGAACTGATGGAAAAGATCAGTGAGTCCACCAAGGCAACCGTAGACCACTTCGGTTCCCACATCAGCTTCATCAATGTCATGCGCAATATGTCGGTTTCCTGCGATTGCGAGGGCGTGGAAGCCCAGCCGGTTGTGACACCGAATGTAGGTATTGTCGCAAGCCTTGATATTCTGGCGGTAGATCAGGCATCGATTGACTTAATCTATGCGATGTGTGAAGAAGATCATCATGATCTGGTAGAACGGATTGAAACCCGCCATGGGCTGCGTCAGCTGTCCTATATGAAAGAGCTTGGCATGGGCAATGACCGTTATACGCTCATTGATATCGATCATGACGATGCGGTAATCACAGCTGCCAAAGCAGTGGAAGGCGTAAAGCCATTCAAACTCATCTGAGGAGTTAAGCAAAACAGGGAAACCTGTTTTCTTTTGGATTACAATAGGGAGGAATATGAACCTCCGATCCTTACAAGTGAAGATGTTATGCGGACTGCTTTTTCTCTGTGCGTTTTTACGTCCGGTGCAGGCAGAAACCGTGATCAACAGTTGGGATGAGACAAAAAAGGCGCACTATCAAAGGCGCCGTATCAGTACTGCGATCAATATTTATACAAAAGAAGGAACGATTCCCCGTGTCCTTCATGAGACGGGAAAGATGGATGGGGTGGAATACGATATTCTTCGAATCGACCCAAGTGAGGACACATTTCTCAAAGTGGATTACAGTGAGACACCTGTCTATCTCTCTCAGCTTTATGATACTGAGCTGATTGAACAGGGGTATCTTCGGGTCGGAGGAATCAATGCGGGTTATTTTGTGAATAACTCCTATCAGTATGGAAGGCCAGTCGGAGCAGTGCGGGTAAACAATGAATGGACCACCTGGCATGGCGAAGCCAATACTCCAGCCTATGGCACGGGATACGCAACTGCTTACTTCAATACCTATGACATGGAGCTCCGCTACCATGGGTGGCGGAACTACTCCTGGCAGGGAGATCATAACTGGTCTTACTGGACGGGATATCTGATCGATGCGGAGAATGCGATCTCAGGTTCCTATACCTATTTTGCGGATGGCGAAGAGCAGGACATCACCCATGGGGATATCGGCGGAATCAACTATCACCGTTATGGCAGAGCGTTAACCATTTTCGCTCAGAAACCGGATCACCAGTTTCTGTTAATTGAGTTTTACGGAACGGTTTCGGAATCCAGTGTGAAGGAATTTCTGCGAAACGAAGGCGTCAGTGATGCGATCCGCCTGGATGGCGGAGGTTCCTGCCAAATGATCTATGAAGCGGAACTGGTGAATCAGGAGTATCCCGAACTGGAGATTCCGGAAGATCGTTCCCCATCCTTTGATCGGGACGCAGTAGAGCGCAGGCGGGAATCCGTGGAATTCATCATCGCCAGAAATAATATGTCAACGCATAAGGACTCTTAACCAGGGGTCCTCGTTTTTATAGCTTTGTCATCCAGGTCTTCCGATGAAACATCACGATGGAGATGATACAGCGTACCACTTCTTCCAGCCCGATAATGAAATAGACGGTAACGACAGGCAGATGGAATACCCGTGCAGACAACAGCCCGAGCGGAACACCCAGCACCCATGTTCCGAAAAGATCAATCCACATCACGATATCGGTTTTACCGCCGCTTCGAAGAATTCCTCCGCCGATGATCATGTTTTCTACCTTAAATGGGGCTAATACCGCAAATGCCAGAAGCAGCTGTGCAGCTGTACGTTTTACTTCTTCTTCCACATTGAAGATTGCAGTATAGAGGTTTCGTAACGGGAGTAACAGCACAGATAAGAATAACGCGCCCGCAAGTCCATACCACATGAGGGAAATGGAATCCTGATAGGCAAGCTTGGTTTCCTCTGCTCCGATGCGTTTTCCGATGAGAATTCCCGCTGCCTGTGCGATTCCGCTCAACAGGCCGATTAACAGAGACTCCACCGGAGAAATCAATGCGACTGACGCAAGAGAATATGTGGATATATGACCATAGATAAAGGTGTTCACATTCTGCCCAAGACTCCAAAGTAATTCTGTTACCAACAACGGTATCAACATCCGCAGATACGCAAGATGTTCGCTCTGGCTCGCGAATAACGAGAACTGGAACGGGACTTCCCGCCGGTGCAGACTGCGAAGGAAAAACCACAATGTCATACCTGCCCCCGCAAGACATCCGCATACCGTAGCGATGGCAGCTCCTTGAAGTCCAAGCTGCGGAAATCCGAAGTGACCGAAGATGAGCAGATAGTTTAATCCGGTATTGGTAAGCGCAGAAACCACGCTGGCCCATAAGGGAGCCTGGGGATCATCTGCGCAGCGCAGGCTGACGGAAAGGATAGCAGTTAATCCAAGCGGGAGGTACGTGCCGGATAGAATGCGCAGATATATTGCCGCTGCTTCAATAGCTGCTTCATCAGACGAATAGAGGGAGGTAATACGAGTTGGCGCAACTAGACTTACGAGCGTAAACAAAAGACCAAGCAGGAGCACGGACCCAAGGGTCGTGCAGAGACTGCGGTCAGAGGATGATCGATCACCCTGACCTTCATATTGGGAAATCATGATGCCTGCGATTGCGGCGATAGCACCAATCGCGGTACTGTACATGAATGCGAATTTCCCCGCGATTCCAATTCCCGCAATACTGGTGCTGCCAAGCTGCCCAGCCATAATCTGATCGACCATGGAGAAGGAACTTTGAAGCAGAGACTGCAGAGCGACCGGGATGGCGATCGCAGCTACGGAATGAATTAATGGCTTTGTACGGATGACTGACATGACGGAATTCTCCTTTCGTTGGTTGAACTGGCTCAGAATCCAAGCAGATCCCGCCAGCCGGCGGTAAAGAAGCGATCAATGGATTCGGCATAGCGTTTTGCGTCTTCTTTCGACATGTTCTGGATGACGATTTCTGCTTCTGACCGATAATAGTGCTTGGTCAAAAGATGAATAAAAGCTGGATCAGGATCGGCGGATGTGATGCCCTGCTTTCTTAGATAGGGAAGGGTGGAAATGATGATATATGCTTCATGAGCAGCGGCTTTGTCCACCATCAATTCATAGCCGGTGCCTTCACTTGCGCATAACAATAAGCGCATCTCGGTGAAATGAGCGTAGACAAAGTCCAGCAGAGAATCGATGGTATTCGATTTATCCCATACCGAATGTTCCTGCCGTTCTTCAAACATGGTTTCCTTCTGTGTCTGGGCAGTCTTGAAAATGGATTGCACGGTTTCGATGAGTGGATCAACTAATGATGCGTATAATTCCTGTTTCCCAGAAAAATGCTTGTATATGGCAGGGGTGGAAATCCCAACCTTCTGCGCAATCATACTCATTGTGGTATCCAGAAATCCATATTCCAGAAAGATCTCTGCCGCAGCAGCTTGAATTTTCTGATCGGTTGTTCCTTTATGTGCTGGCATAACTCCTCCTTGAAAGGTTAATGGCGTTAACCTTTCAAGCATCATAGCACCAATCTTTCCTCCTGCCAAGGGTACAAAGTTAAATGTTCGAGGGATAGACAAAAGAAAAGCAGGCCCCAGCAATTCCTGGGGTCTGCCTGAAATGGACAACTCCTATTTCTTCAATGCGTCCTGATAGATGGCGTCATAGCCCTGAGCCATGGCTTCGATACTGTAATTGGAACAGATGTCTTCATAGGCATGTTCAATCAGGGCTGTGGTCTCCGGGTCTTTTGCGTGATGAATCGCATTGACGAAGGCTGCGGCACTGTTGACCACATAGCCGTTTTCTCCATTTGTGATGACATCTCTTGAACCTACTACATCATTGACGATACACAGTTTTTTAAGATACATCGCTTCCAGCAGAGAAATCGGAAGCCCTTCCCAGAGAGAGGTCAGAATGAAGACATCCGAAGCGAAGGCACGCTTCAGTGTTTCCTCCCGACTCAGCCAGCCGGTGACTTCGATATTCGGGGCGATCAGCTTGTATTTAAACATGCCATCACCGATCCAGACGAACTTCACATCCGGCATCGCCATCGCGATCTCATTGAAGAGATCCGGGTTCTTCTGCTTGTTGATTCGGCCGATGGTAAATACGGTGAAGGGATGTTCTTCTTCCTTGAGGTCTTTGATTGCCTCATTGACGGATGCGATGTCGAGACCGTTATTGATATAGGTCGCATTTCTTGTAAGACCCAGTGTCTCAGCGAATTCGCCCTTCGAGCAGGCAATCGTCATACAGTCGGTACGGGCAGCGGATACTTCATTACTGCGGTAAAGGGAGCGGGAGAGAATGTTTCTTGTTTCAGAAAGGTACATATATCCATGCGGTGTATAGAACATGGGAATTCCCATCCCATCCAGTGCCTTTCGGCCAATCTTACCCGCTTTATATCCATGCATGTGAATAAGATCGGGATGTTCCTTCTCCACAAGTTCCCGCAATTGGCTCCGGGCTGTGCTTTCCTTCAGAAGATTTCCTTCCTTTTCAAAGGTTTCAATACGCACCATCGGAATATCTCTGGAAAACAATGCGCGTACATCCTTAGGGGATTCGGCGTCGGTCGCAAATGCGATGACAATGTCATAGCTATCTTTCAGGCGCTCGGTAAGATTGATGAGGTAGGTAAGTACACCTCCGCTGAGGTTCTGAACAACATAAAGAATCTTAGGTTTCGGACTGCTCATAGGGTCCTCCTTTCTTCGAATTGTGTGACAGGTTCTGTTTCTGTTTTTATCATACCGTGTTTCCAGCGCTTTTTGTGAAAAGAGAAATGATCTCTGCTTTCCGCATGAGTGAGAACAGTTTTTGTTAAAATGGTTCTATGAAGAAGTTCTTCGCCGGAATTCTCAGTGTTCTGTTTGCAGTATCGGGTATGCATGCCAATGTGGCTGCGGAACCCGACGTGTTTGTGGTACAGGGAAGGGATACCCTGTTCAACGATGGATGGATGTTTCAACGGCTTGAGGCAGATGCTTCACCAACTGAGGTAACTCTGCCGCATGATTGGTCCATTCAGGAAGACTACAGCACGGACTATGAAGCGGAAAGTGGGTTTCTTCCCGGTGGAAGTGCAATCTATACAAGAGAACTGGTTCTTCCAGAATCCCTGCAGGGGAAACGGGTCGTGCTGGAGTTTGAAGGAGTGTCAATGAATGCGGAAGTCTCTGTTAATGGACGACAGTTAGGAACGCATCCCTATGGCTACACTTCATTTGCGTTTGATCTCACACAGGATCTCATCATGGATGGAATAACATCCAATCAGATTGAGGTGGCTGTGACGAATCAGATTCCTTCCAGCCGATGGTATTCGGGAAGCGGAATCTATCGGGATGTTCATCTGATCGTTACCGATCCGGTTCATATTGAGCGGAATGGAATTACGATCGAAGCACCGGATCTTTCTTCTTCCTCTGGCCGTACGGAACTGAAAGTGAAAGCAGTAAATCAATCGCAGACGGATTCCATTGTTTCCCTTCATACGACCGTCTTCGATCCTGAGGGACATCAGGTAAGTGAAGTGATGAGTGAGCCGATCCGTATGGATTCTGAACAGGAAACCGTGCTGCATCAGGAGGTCATGGTTGAAGAACCCAGACTCTGGAGTCTGAGTGATCCGGTACGCTATCGGTTTGAAACAGAACTGGTAGAAGCGGATGGAACGGTTCTTGACCATGTGGAGACGTT
This sequence comes from Solobacterium sp., assembly GCA_017469355.1. Taxonomy (GTDB): domain Bacteria; phylum Bacillota_I; class Bacilli_A; order Erysipelotrichales; family Erysipelotrichaceae; genus Bulleidia. The sequence goes on from JAFUGM010000058.1 coordinate 33,566, forward strand.
GTTTGGATATCGCTATTTCAGCTTTGATTCAAATACCGGCTTTTCTTTGAATGGGGAACCGGTCAAATTGAAAGGCGTCTGTCTTCATCATGATCTTGGGGCACTGGGGGCAGCGTCAGTCAAAGCCGCCTGGAGTTATCGGCTTGACCTGTTGCGTGAGATGGGAGTTAATGCGATTCGCATTGCCCATAACCCGGCAGATTCCACTCTGCTTGAACTCTGTGATGAAATGGGAATCCTTGTGGTTGAGGAGGCGTTTGACACCTGGTCCAACAACAAGAACTACAACTGGAATGATTACGGGAGTATTTTTCTTGAAACGATAGAAAAGGACAATGAAATTCTCGATGGACAGGCGGGAATGACCTGGGCAGAGTTTGACATTAAGGCGATGACTGCCCACTCCCTCAACCATCCGTCGGTCATTCTTTATTCCATCGGCAACGAAATTCTTGGGAATATCGGCGGAGATACCAGTGCATATCCTCTCTATGCGGAACAGTTAATTTCCTGGATTCAGGAGATCAGCGATTCTCGTCCGGTTACGATTGCAGATAATATGACTCTGAATGAAACAGAGATCCAGCTTGCGCTGGATTCGGCGGTAGATCAGGAAGGCGGTGTTGTCGGCTTGAATTATGCGACGGCAGAATCGATGGATCATCTTCATGAAGTATATTCGGACTGGAAACTGTTTGGCAGTGAGACTGCCAGTGCCTATGGCTCAAGAAGTGAATATGGAACTTCAGGCATTGATGAATCACGCCATCAGATTACCGCATATGATCGGGAGTCCGTCGAATGGGGAACCACGGCTTCCCAGGCATGGAAGGAAACGATAGAACGGGATTATATCGCCGGAGAGTTTGTCTGGACAGGCTTTGATTATATTGGTGAGCCAGAGCCCTGGAATGGACTGGAACCTGGATCCGTTACGGATGGAAGTCCTGCGCCCAACAGTTCCTACTTTGGAATTCTGGATACGGCAGGACTGAAGAAGGATAGTTATTATTTCTATCAGAGCCAGTGGCGGGAGGACATCACTGTTGCGCATATTCTTCCCGATTGGCAGGAAGGAAACCTGAAACGGAGCCTGCTTGGGAAGGTGGACGTAGATGTTTATACCAATGCGCCGGCGATCGAACTGTTTCTTAATGGTGCCTCGTTGGGGAGAAAGACAGCAGAAACACATGAGACACCTGCTGGGTATCAATACCAGACCTATGAAGGCGAACTCGTTCCGCATTGGAAGGTTTCGTATCATGAAGGTACACTTGAAGTTGTCGCATATGATGAAGATGGAAGTGTACTGGAGGTGGACAGCGGCAGAACCCAGGTGCACTCTGCCGGAGATCCGGTATCGATTCTGTTGACGGCAGACCATGGCACCCTGCGGGATAAAACGGATGTGATCTATGTCAGAGCGGATCTTCTGGATTCCTCTGGAACCATTGTCAGCGCATCAGACAGGGAACTGGAGTTTCAGCTGAATGGGGCTGGAACGATTCTTGGGGCAGATAATGGTGACCCGACGGACTGCCAGAGATATCAGGACACCGATGGGCATACCATTACCCAGAGGTCTTTTCATGGGTCTGCGGTAGTGTTGGTTGGCGGAACGAATGAAGCAGGAGAAGTCACCCTGCGTGTAAGCGGCGAAGGGTTAAGTGAAGCAGTGATTCATCTATCTGCGGGGAGGAAACGGTCCAATGGACTGTTTGCCCGCATGATCACTGCAGTACAACAGATGGGAGGACAACAATGAATTATCTGGTATTTGACTGGGGCGGAACATTTTTGAAGTATGCCATTATGAATGAAGAGACGGATATTCTGGAGAAGTCCAAAGTGCCTGCACCGTCAGTTGAAGCGTCGGTGGAGGAAATGCTGGAGCGGATTGATCCGATCGTAGAACAATATCGGGACAGCGTGCAGGGGATTGCGATTTCCATGCCGGGAATGTTGAATGACCGCAACGGTTATTGCCGTACCGCAGGCTCCCTTCGGTTTTTTACCGGAATTACGGTAGGAACACTTCTCCATGAACGCTATCATCTGCCGGTTTCAGTCCAGAATGATGGGAAGAGTGCGGTGCTTGCGGAGCACTGGAAAGGGGCCTTACAGGGATGTAAAGACTGCGCCGTGATCGTCATCGGAACTGGAATCGGAGGCGGAATCATACTGAATGATCGGCTGCTTGTCGGAAAAGATTTCTCCGCTGGTGAGTACAGTTTTCTGAATACCAATGATTCAATCACAGATTCCTGGGATGGATACTGGTGTCGGAATGGGCATACAGCTCTTGGGGAGTATGTCGCTTCCAAAACCGGAGAGTCCCCCGATACCTTGAATGGCATAGAGATCTTCCGCCGCATTCGGGAAGATGATGATCCGATTGCCAAAGAGGCACTGCGCCATCTGACGGATGCCTATGCGGTGCAGATCTACAACCTTGCGATCCTGCTTGATCTTGAGCGGATCGCTATTGGCGGAGGAATTTCGGAAGATCCGCTTTTGATGGAATACCTGTATGACAGTATCCGTAAGATGCGGTCGAATCTGCCTTTTGAGGTCTACAGTGAACTGTTGCCGGAGGCAGAAGTGGTCGTATGCCGGTATCACAACGATGCCAATCTGATTGGCGCACTGTATCATCACCTGTATGGGGAATGGGAGAACCGATAGTTTCATGGAAGTATTGATCGGAGGAAGAAATCTCCCGGTCGCGATTACCCGCAGGAGGGTGAAGAATATCACCCTGCGCATCGGAGCAGATGGAGAGATACGCATTACCTGTCCTCCATGGGCAAACGACAGCGAGATTCAGAAGCTGATCTATGCCAATGAAGCCTGGATTCTGGAACAGCAGCTGCGCCGGCAGCGGGAGAAGGAACTCAACCGGGAAGGGGTCAATGGCCCGGTGCTGTATTGGCTGGGAGAAAAGAAGTATGTGCGGTATGAAGCAGCCGCCAGAGACAGTTTTACGATTGATGGCGATATCGCAACCTTCTACCTGAAGGAAGAAACGGATCAGCGGATTGAAACAACATTCCGTAACGCCGCAAACCGCACGATTCTTTCCATGGCAGAAGAAAGCAGAGAAGACTGGGATGCATGGATCTGCACTGCCAATGGAATTGAACCTCCGGAAATCCATGTTCGCTATATGACCAGCCGGTGGGGTGTATGTTATCCATCCAAACATAAAATCACCCTGAGCACGCGACTCATTCACTATCCAAGAGAATGTTTTGAATATGTATTACTTCATGAATATGCCCATTTTCTGGTACAGAACCATTCCCCGGCATTTTATGATGTCGTGGCCACCTATATGCCAGACTATAAACAATGGCGTAAGATGTTGAAGTAGTTAGGAGGGAGACGATGTACGATATCCTGAACTTTGGGGCAACCTATTTCGAAGATGGATTGATTATTTTTGCGGTGAAGGCACTGCTTCTGTTTGTCTTCGGAAAAATCATCACCGGTATTCTGCGGAAGTCACTGCAGAAGGAGACGGTGATTACCACCGATACCGCAAAGACACCGGTCTATTTCATCGGCCGGGTGATGATTGCGGTGGTATGGATCGCGATTGTCTTCCTGATCCTCAGCGGAGTAAAACCGCTCTCCGGCATTGGAAAGGCTGCGCTTGGGGCAACATCCATTCTGGCTGTGATTGTTGGACTTGCGGCACAGGAAGCCTTTGGGAACTTCGTTGCGGGGTTCTTTCTGGCGTTATATCAGCCGTTTCGTCTGGGAGATATCATTACCTTGACCGGGGAAGGGATTACCGGAACGGTAGTGGAACTGAACATGCGTCATACCGTCATTCGCACGTATGACGGGAGTTATGTCGTAGTCCCAAACTCCAAGATGAACTCGGCGATTATTGAAAACCGCCGAACCGGAGATAAGTTTCCTTCCCGTGAGATTGTGCTTTCCGTTGCCTATGATTCGGATCTGGATCTGGTCCGGGATGTGATCGTTAAAACCGTATCTTCCATGCCGGGATTTATTGATCAAAGGACACCAGAGGAGGTAGCGGCGGGAACGCCTGCGGTGAATGTGTTCTTTACCGATTTTCTGGACTCCGGAATCGAGGTGCGGTTCCGTATCTATGCGGAACTTCCAACCAAGCTGTATTCGTATGGCAGTTCCGTGCGGGAAGCACTCATGATTGCGTTCCGGGAAAACGGCATCACCATTCCATTTCCGACCAGGACCGTGGAAGTGCTTCATTGAAAAAGTTTCATGAATCCTTCCGTATTTCAGGAATCTTTCATAAAATCCCATGTATTTTGATTGAAGATTTCGGGGGATACGGTAAAATAGACTCAGAAGTAATTTTCGGATTAGAACGGAGTGAATCTATCATGAACTACGCTGATAACTTACGTCCTTTTTCTGCACAGCGCGAAAGCGAAGGAGCTGTTATTTTCGGCGGGGTTGTGGATTCAAAAAAGATGGCTTTTTAGATGGAACGTATGTGTCCATCTTTTTTGTTCTACCGTTTCAAAGAATATTAAGGAGGTTACATTTTATGGATCAGATCAATCAGGAATTCTTTGATGCAGCGGCAAGAGGGGACTTCGATAAAGTCTGCTCGATGGTTTCCAAGGGGGCCAACGTCAACGTCGCAAACGGCGACGGCCGGACAGCTCTGATGCGGAGCGCGAAGCGGGGATATGAGGATATCGTTCGCTTCCTTCTCGACAATGGCGCAAGCACACGGGCAAGAGATAAGAATAATAAAACCGCTATGATGGGTGCCGCAAAGAAGGGACATCTCGCCATCTGCAAAATGCTGGAACATGCAGGTGCTGATGTCAACGCACATGATAATAAGGGCCGTACTTCCCTGATGCGTGCCGCATTGCTTGGCGAGCGGGAAGTTGTAGATTACCTCATTGCCAAGGGTGCTGATGTCAATGCGAAAGATGAGCAGGGCCGTACAGCATTAATGGAAGCGGTCAATGCATATAAGGCGGATATCATCAAGCACCTGGTAGAAGCAGGCGCAGATATCAATGCCGCGGATAATAAGGGCTGCACAGCGCTTATGCGTGCGGCATACATTGGCTATCCGGAACTTGTCACCTTCCTTCTTGGACATGGCGCAGACAAGGATAAGACAGACTATGACGGAAATATGGCAATCCATTATGTTCGTAAGGAATGCCTCGCTGATCTCAAGGACATTCTGAAATAAGAGGGAGAAGATAACATTATGAAAGACTATACAGCCAATCAGGTACGCAACGTCACCGTCCTTGGACATTCCGGTGCTGGTAAATCCACACTGATTGAGGCATGTCTCTACTTCAACAAGCAGATCGACAAGTTTGGAAAGAGCGGAGATGGCACTACTTATCTGAACTTTGATGCGGAAGAGGGAAAGCGCGGCTTATCCGTCTATGCGCATCTGGCTCCGGTAGAGTGGAAGGGAAAGAAAATCAACTTCATCGATACACCGGGCTACATGGATTATGAAGGGGAAGAAGTTACCGGTCTTACCGTCGGCGACAATGCATTAATCGTCGTTGATGGAAAGGAAGGCGTTGAGCCTGGTACAGAGCGTGCCTGGAAGGAAGCGGTCAGCCGCCGCAAGCTCCCGACCATCTTCTTCGTCAACAAGATGGATGATCCAAATGCGCACTTTGACGAGGCACTGGAAGAACTCCGTGATAAGTTCGGAAAATCCGTAATTCCGTTTGAGATGCCGATCGTAGAAAACGGCAAATCCGTCGGTTCTGTCAATATTCTTCGTAAGAAGGCATGGTATCACAACAACCGTGAAGAAGCGCAGGAAGTTCCTGCAGCACTTGCGGATAAGGTTGAAGAATACTATGCGGAAATCGCTGAAGCGATCGCAATGACCGATGATGAACTGATGGAGAAATTCTTCGGTGGAGAAGAATTTGATATGCATGAGATCGCCAAGGGACTCCGTATCGGTGTGCGCTCTGGTGACATTCGTCCGGTATACTGCGGTACCGCAACCGAACAGATCGGTATTGAACGTATCATGGATCTGATTACGGAGTACTTCCCGTCCTATGCGGAAAAGGGACATGTCACCGCAATTGGTGCCAAGGGCAATACCATCGACATGGAAACCAATGAAAACGAAGCGATGTCTGCCTTTGTCTTCAAGACCGTCATTGACCCGTTTGTTGGAAAGATTTCCTACCTCAAGGTCATGTCCGGTGTCCTGAATTCGGACTCTCAGATCTATAACAGCGTCAAGGAAGTCAACGAAAAGGTTTCTCAGGTTTATGTCATCAACGGTAAGTTCCAGAATGGTGTCGGAAAACTGTTCACCGGTGATATCGGCGCGGTAGTAAAACTCCAGAACACTCAGACCAACGATACCCTCTGCACCAGTGCGAAAGTTGTTCATTATGAACCGATCGATTTCCCGAAACCGATGCTGGGATATGCGATCTGGCCGAAGACCAAGGCAGATGAAGACAAGATGTCCGTTGGTATCAAGAACATGTGTGAAGAAGATCATACCATCCGTCTTGATAAGAATGCGGAAACACACGAGCAGGTACTCTATTCCCTCGGTGACCAGCATACCGATCTGATCGTTTCCAAGCTGAAGTCCAAGTACAAGGTAGAAGTTACTACAACGGTTCCTACCGTTCAGTATCGTGAGACGATCCGCGGTAAGGCAGAAGCTCAGGGTAAATACAAGAAGCAGAACGGCGGCGCCGGTCAGTATGGTGACGTCTGGGTACGCTTTGAGCCGACTGACAGCGAAGACATGGTCTTTGCGGAAGAAGTATTCGGTGGTGCTGTACCGAAGCAGTACTTCCCTCCTACAGAGCAGGGACTCCGTGACTGCATGAACAAGGGTGTTCTTGCGGGATTCAAGGTTGTCGGTGTAAAGGCGACGCTGTACGATGGATCCTACCATCCGGTAGACTCCAAGGAAGTCGCGTTCAAGGAAGCAGCGCGTCTTGCGTATAACGCTGCGATGCCTAAGGCAAATCCGGTGCTCCTTGAGCCGATCGGAAAGGTTACCATCACTGCTCCGGAAGAATATACCGGTACACTGATGGGTGACGTAACCAAGCGCAGAGGTCTCATTCTGGATATGCAGATGAACGCAGATAACGAGCAGGTCATCGTCGCAGAAGCTCCGATGTCTGAGATTCTGACCTACGCTAACGATCTTCGTTCCATGACACAGGGACGCGGTAAATATGTCGTAGAGTTCGACCGTTATCAGGCAGCTCCGAAAGAAGTTGCGGATAAGGTTATCGCCGCTGCCAAGGCTAAGGCAGAAGCCTGATTGATTCAGTTTCAAGGAAGGGGAAATCGATCTCCTTCCTTTCTTTTGTATTCGGATCTGCTGTTATATAATGTTTACGTTTTAACAGAGTTGTGCAGGAAGATTCATGAGTATGAAAAACCCTGTAGTCATCACGACGAAACAGGCAAAAAAGCAGGTGAACCACTTTGGCAGAGCCCTGCTTCTATATATACTGCTGTTCATGGCGCTGCGTTACGGAATGCCTTATATTTCCGAATACGCTCCTTTTATGCTGTTTGGAATGGACCCAGAGCTTGCGATGCTGGTTTATTCCAGTGTTCTGATGTTGTTTCTGGCATTGATTCCGTTTAATATTGCGTCCTTATTTCTGAAGCTGAATATCCGGGATTATCTGAAGAATCCGCGGCTTCGCTCGGATCGGGTATTTGCGTTAAACTGCATTGGTATCGTGATAACACTCACGGTGACCTCGATGTCGACACTGTTCTATTTTTTCTTTCATACCCAGGGAACCGCATATTCGTTTCTTGGCAACTTTTCAACCAATGAAGCGATATATAAGAATCTTGCGTATTTTGTCTTCTTTGTGATCGTCAAACCAATCTGCGATGAATATATCTTCCGGGGAATCATTCAGCGTCAGTTAGGACATTACGGACGATATTTTGGTGTACTTGGCTCTACCGTGCTGTATGCCATTGCGCAGACGAATCTGGTTGATGCGGTACCGGGATTTGCGCTTGGATGGTTTCTGGCACTGATTACGCTTCGCTATCATTCCATCCGTCCTGCCATTCAGGTTCATATGGCAGTATCATTGGTTCTGTTTGCGCTGAATGTGATACCGGGTAATTATCTCTGGGTGGTCACGGTTGTTATCCTGCTTATCTATATCCTGGCGGGGCTCTTCCTGTTCCAGAAACGGGTAGATACTGGTATGGTGCGATATGGCGCAACCGAGTGGAAGCTCTGGAAGATTCTTCTTACCAGTCTTTCTATTGTGATGTGCATCGCATTATTTATCGTCAATGTCGTATTGTCATTACAGATATGAGCTTCGCTTGTATCTGTTTTTGTTAGATGCTGAAGATTCGGAACAGGACATCCACACTACTCTCAGCGTTGAGCTGGTCCTGTGGCGAAAAGCCGTTAGTCAGATGAGGGGATTTGTGAACTTCAATTCTGCTATGATTTAGAAAACTATAGGAGGATTCGATAATGAAAGTGTTGATGTTGAATGGAAGTCGGAAAGAACATGGCTGTACGTATACAGCACTGAATCTTGTCGGAGAAGAACTGAACAAGAATGGAATCGACTATGAGATTGTTCATGTTGGCAAAGATGCGCTGAATGGCTCCATTGGGGCACTTGTAAAGCAAGTCAGTGAAAAACTGAAAGAATCCGATGGACTGGTGATTGGATCTCCGGTTTATTTTGCGGGCCCATCTGCAGAGCTGAAAGCGGTTCTTGACCGTATCTTCATGAGCTGCGAAAAAGATCTGCGCCTGAAGCCGGCCGCGGCTGTTGCGTCCGCAAGACGTGCGGGAACCACCGCAACACTTGACGTCCTGAATAAATATCTGTCCTATACGGAAATGCCGATTGTGACATCAAGATATTGGAATATGGTTCATGGATTCACCCCGGAGGATGTGCTTAAAGATGAAGAAGGGGTTCAGATCATGCGTGTACTTGGACAGAATATGGCGTGGATTCTGAAATCCTTCGATGCCGCAAAGAAGGCAGGGATCCAGCCGCCTGAAGCAGTTACTAAGACCTTTACGAACTTCATTTCCTGAAACAAAGTAAGAGCTGTACCACAATCAGTGTTCTGGTAAGAGGACCGCTGTGCTTCGGTACAGCTTTTTTACTATGCATTGGTATGAGTGACCTTTTAAAATATCGTGAGTTGAGCTGCTTCAGGGAAAAATCCGTGTGTTTACACAACGTTTTCCCTGATACTCGAACTGTAATATAAAATGCCCATCCAAGATGGACATTCTGAATGAATCGGTTCAATTAAGAGGCAGCCCGGATATCCATTCGGGTAGTTTTCTTGTCAGCCTTTCAGACCTTCTTCCTGTCTCTGCATGTTCTCCACGACGACATCGTAGATATCACCGATCGACTGGCCATATTCCAGTACCAGCCATGGCTCATTGGTATGGAAATGAATCTTAATCAGGGTGTCATCTCCGACTACCAGGAGGCAGTCGCCTTTGAAATGTTCTGTGATGTAATCATGAATGACATCTTCATCGAGGTCTTCTCCGTCAATGAGAAGCTGCGTATCAAATTTGAACTCCAGTTGTTCCATAACAATCTCCTTTTTTGGTTCACTGCCGATTATAGCACGTTTCAATCTGTCAGTTAGTGTTTCATAACTTTCTGACTTTTCGCGTGGAGATTGCCACACCCCTCGCTATAGAAAATGTGGAGGGATGATATGGAATTCAAAGAAATATATCGAACGATTGAGAACGGTATTCGGAAAGTATATGATTCCGACCGCTATCAGGACTACCTGAAGACCATGGCAAGATTTCATAACTACAGTACGAACAATTGCCTTCTGATCTTCAGCCAGTGCCCCGATGCGACTTTAGTCGCGGGGTATCAGAAGTGGCGCATGCAGTTTCACAGGTATGTGAGGAAAGGAGAGAAAGGAATACGTATTCTTGCGCCGATGCGAAATGTCGTAGAAGAAGGAGAGGAGGTGTTTACAGGAGAACCGATGTTCAAATACATTTCGGTATTTGATATTTCCCAGACGGAGGGAGAGCCGCTCCCGACGTACATAGACGCCACTCTGGAGGGAAAGGTGAAAGACTACGATCAGTTCCTGCAGCAGTTGGAACTGATTTCTCCGGTTCCGGTGAAATTCAGTTCAAACACAGGGAATGCCAGCGGCTATTACCGGTCAGGAGAAGAAGTGATCTATCTGAAGCAGGGAATGTCAGAACTTCATACGATCAAGACTTTACTGCATGAAATGGCACATGCGCTGCTTCATAACAGGGAACTGGGAGGAATGCAGATGAGCAGGAGTCAGAAGGAGGTGGAAGCGGAAAGCGTTGCCTACATCATCTGTCAGCATTTTGGTTTGGATACCAGCGAGTATTCCTTCCCGTATCTTGCTGGATACAGCTCATCCAGCGAACTTCCGGAACTGAGGGAGTCGATCAATCGGATTCATACCGCAAGTAAAACTCTGATCCGTCAATTGGAGTCACTGCGCAATCCGGATACCATACTGCGGTCCCCGCCGGATATTCGGGAACAGATCGTGGATGAAATTCTTGGCGCGGAGCGTCATCGGAAAGAAATCAGCTTTGAACAGATTAAAAACATAGGAGGACTGACTTATGGCAGTGAAACATGAATCATTAAGCATCAACCCACAATGGTTCGATCCAGATGATGAAGAGGAAATGAAACGATTCTTCAGAGAACACCTTCAGGATATTTTCCCTGTGGAAGAAGATCTGAACGGTTCGTTAGAAGATCATACGGGTGAAATTCAGGAGGACCTGGTGCTGCGGGATCTTGACTGCCTGCTTGAAGATGAACACCATTCCGTCATGATGACCTTTGACCCGTATGTGACGAGAACGATCTTTCAACTGACGGAACTGCATGTCGCAAATATGGAACGGCTCTGTCGGAAGTATGGGCCGAATCATCATATGAAACAGTATCTGATTTTCCGATGCCAAGGCACATTTGAACGGATTCCGGTACCCAGCATGTTTGTGATGTCGATGGTATCGGAGGATGAGGAACTTTGGAATGCGTTCAACTTTGTATTCTTCGATTTTTCGAAGATGAAAAAGAAGCTTGAGCCTGAAAACCCAGACCTGTATTCCTGATCCAGTGGGTTCCAGAATGTAACGTAAAACGGCCATGTCGGGCAAACACCTACATGGCCGCTTCTTCCTGTAATGAAGGGATAGGTTATTTCTTGTATTTGGCTTCTTCCGCTTCGGATGCGGCATCCCGTTCAGCTCTTGCCTTTGCGGCTTCCTTATTGGCTTCCCGGCTAAGAATTTCGGAGTAAGGACGATCCTGGAGACGGAAGCCGTTCTTTCCGTTCTTCTTCATCTCATAAAGCAATGCATCTGCTTCATTGAAGATTGCTTCATAGGAAGGATACGAACCATCATTGATGACAGCACCCATACTTACGGTAATGTTGTCCTTTCCGGAAGAACAGGTAATCTCACGCATTCTCGCATTGATCTGCTGGAGTTTCCCATCAATGAAGAAGTAGTTTACAAGTCCCGGTGCGTAGACGATGAATTCATCTCCGCCCATGCGCATGACGACATCGCTGGAACGGAAGGCACTCGACAGCTGCATGGATACAGAACTGAGTACTTCATCACCCATCGCATGGCCATAGGTATCATTAACATGCTTGAAGTCATCGATATCCAGAAGAATGAAGGTTCCGCCGATTTCATCTTCGATGCACTCACGGATCTTATCTTCTCCGCCACGACGGTTATAGATACCGGTCAAAGGATCATGTTCACTGTCTGTCTGGAACATCTGAGACTTCTCAACGTTTTCAATTCGGGTACTTAAGACAAAGACTTCCGAACCGATGGAGAATAATGCGGTCATAATCAGGTGAAGCAGATCATGAAGGAGAAGTTCTCCCGTTTTTACCTTCGCGTCAAAGAATCCAAAGAGAAGGATGATGGCAAGAAGATAGATCAGAATGTTCCTTGGCCTATCGAGAATGAATATCGGGAACGACACCAGCATCAACATGATGGAGAACGCCTTTGTGGCAGGAACCATATATGTTCCCATGATAATTCCGACAATGAGTACGGGAATCTGTGCCAGATAGAGGAATATGGTCGAGCGATCCACTTTGGTTTCTATATGTTTATGGTAATAGTAAAGGCATATCGCAAAATAAATCGCGAGGCCAATCAAAACCCAGAAATTCGTAGTTCGCAGCAGTACAAACTGAAGGACAACGGCGCAGATTGACACAATCAGTCCTAATGTTAAAAAGATTCCCAGGGCATCCGCATTATATTCGGAGACCTTTTCCCGGTATTTTACAAAACACTGCGTATTCTTTAAATGCTTAAAGACTTCTTTCAGCATATTATGATCCTCCCCCAACCAAGGCAGAAAACGCTTACATTTATCTATATTCTATCACTGAATTACAGTTCTACACGCCCGGAATCGCAAAATTAGACAAGGAATTCCTCCCATATCATTCTTCTTACGAATAAACAAACCTGTGATTGAAAAGAAACGCGGTCAAAGATAAAATAACAACGTACGCCCCAGTGATGGAATTGGTAGACGTAGGGGACTCAAAATCCCCCGGCAGCGATGCCGTGCCGGTTCGAGTCCGGCCTGGGGCACTTACGGCAGAAATGCCGTTTTTTGTTTTAATCTTCTTCAGGCCACCAGTTCCCGGGTTCCTTTGTGACGAGAACCTTTGGGTCTGCGTCATAGGCTGGTGTGGCGGCACAGAGCCAATGGGTTCCATCCGGGAGTTCCAGATCATACACACCATACATATTACCTTCAATCAGCTCTTCACCCATCGGTGCAAGTGTTCCACCTTGAACAAGTACTTCCTGAACGACCGGATCCATGGTTAACAGATCCAGTACTGCCTGCCCATAGAACGGGAACTCTGAACTGTCCAGGTTGTCATAGGGTGTGATATCCACAATCCCCATATGGTAATCCGTCCGCAGGCTTCGCTCAATCAGAGAACTTCCGGTGAAGAATTCATCCTCGATCAAAGAACCATCATATGTGCGCGCATAGCGAATAATACTGCGCGGGGTTGGACTGTCGCTGTCTTCCACATAGATCACTGCGCTGGAAAGATTGGCTTCATAATAGACCGTTGTCAGTTCCCCGGCATACCAGTTGTAGGCGCCGATAGTAAGAGCGGTATCTTTCGCGGGAATGAGCAGATAGACGTTATTGTAGGTCTCATCGGTTGAGCCATAGATGATGTCTTCTTCAGAAAGGGCAGTGAGGTCAGGAAAATCTTCCCAGGAAGCAGTACGTTCGATAATGTCGTTCACGGAACGGGTATCAGACGTAGCCCCAAGATAGGCGACCTCGAGTGATTCATATTCATCGGAGGGACGCAGTTCAATCACTGGTTCCGCTACTTCAGCGGGCTCGGGTTCTGTTGCGGTACTGGTTCCACAGGATGTCATCAGTACCGCCACCGCTAATAACCTCCATATATGCTTTGTCTTCATGGCTTATTTCCTTTCTGTTTTGTTCATCGATAGTCAATCCAGCAGACCCAGGGTGCGGAATGCGTTTACGAGTCCATCCTGATCCACATGATCTGTCACAAGATCTGCGGCTGCTTTTACATGATCTGGAGCGTTTCCCATTGCGACACCAATCGGTGCGTACTTCAACATCTGGATATCATTTCCGCCATCCCCAAAGGTAATACAGGATTCCTGTGGGAAGCCAATGTGTTCCAGCATCGCCTTGATGCCTTCCTGCTTTCCGCCATCGTTTGGAATCATATCCGCAAAGACATTCGTCCAGCGTGCGCATTGGATTCCCGGTGCCAGCGCAAGGAATTCCGCATCCATCGATTCATCCATATACGGGCATACCTGAATGGTTGAGTGTGTATAGGAACGGCGCGCATCCAGCACCTTCAGTTCTCTGCGAGGTTTTCCTGTGCGTTTTGATTCTTCCTGAAGCAGTGGATTGGGAAGATTGGAATAGGTGAAGTCCAGTTCATAGAAATTCGCTGGAATCTGATGTTCTTCCAGCCATGGGACAATGGCCATGAGATCTTCGGTCGGGATATAGGCAGTGCGAATGATCCTGCGTGTTTTATCCATACAGACCTGCCCGTTTGCGGCGATGATGCCATCCCAGGGGAAGGTCTTGAGATCATCCCCAAGCAGTTCAATGGTTCCAGGTGGACGCCCTGTACAAAGAAACAGGCGATGACCACGCTCATGAAGAATACGAAGTGCTTCCAGTGCAGAGGGAGGAATCCGTCCGGTTTGATAAGAGACGAGGGTTCCGTCAATGTCAAAAAATAATGCGTGCTTCATGGATACAGTCTAACAGATTCTTTAGATACGATCGGCTTCTGTTCACCGATCAGGCAATGATACAATGGAAAAAACGATTGGGAGATCATTGGAATTATGGATATCTGGTATCTGCTTTGGCTACAGTCACTGCGTCAGGCGGCAGGCCCTCTGGTAGAGTCGATTTTTGTATTTATTTCTGCACTGGCAATCAATCCGGTGACGATGTTACTGCCATGTGTGCTTTATTGGGCATTTGATAAGAAGAACGGATTACGGGTGCTGCTTACCTTCCTTGCCTGTAACTGGGTGAATCAGATGATCAAGGTAACGGTATGCGCATACCGCCCATGGATTCGGGATGCCCGGATTCAGGTGGCCGCCGGCGCATTAAAAGACGCAACGGGTTACTCGTTTCCCAGTGGTCATACAACCATGGCGGTATCGGTATATGGAACCCTTGGCCTGCTGTATCAAAAGCGCAGTTCACTTCTCAAATGGGTCTGCTGGATCTTTGTGGCATTGACCGCATTCTCACGGAATTTTCTTGGCTGTCATACACCACAGGATGTTATTGTGGCGTTAATTGAAGCATCGCTGCTTGTGTTTCTTGTCGGCAAGGCAATTGACCGCTTTGAACAGGCAGGATCTCCAGCTAAGAAGGTACTGTGGGTGGTACTTGCGGTGAATACCGCAGGCCTGCTGTTCAATTATTTCAAACCGTACCCGATGGACTATCTGAATGGACAGCTCCTGGTGGATCCGGTATTGATGCAGAAAGACAGTTTTGAAGCCTGTGGAATGATCTATGGTGCTGTGCTTGGCTGGTATCTTGAACGGAAGTATGTGGGCTATACCTGTGAAGGGCTTACCGCAAAAACAAGAGGAATCCGGATACTGATAGGAATTCTGCTGGGTGGCGGAACCTATGTTCTTGGAAAGATCGCACTGTCTTCTCTGGAATTACGGTTAGGGGCGATGCTGCGATATGGATTATTGTTCTTTGTATTGATGTATGTTGTTCCGCTTGTATTTACAGCACTGGAGCGCAGAAATCACGTATCGGAACCCCTTGTATTATCACGCTCCGAAGAAAAGGAACCTGCATCTGTTAATAACTGAAATGATACATAGAAAACGACCGGGTCTTCACCAACTTAAACCAGCGAAGATGCTCGGTCGTTTTTCATTTTTGAAACAATCGCATCCGACTAATATCCGTGCTTCTTAAACAGCTGATCCATCAATTCCGGATAGGATTCCAGCGGGAATCCCTGAATGGAATGGGATTGGATGCCAAGATCCGCAAGATGACCATGAAGCCAGATTCCCATACATACAGCAGTTTCCACATCCCGTGTCATGGTCAGAATACCAGCCAGAATTCCGGTCAATAGATCACCTGATCCAGCCTGTGCCAATGCCGCATTCCCGCTTTCATTGATATACAATTCCCCATTAGGGAAAGCCGCAATGGTATTAGACCCCTTCAATACCACGATGACTTTATAATCCCGCGCAAACTCGCATGCCGTTTTGATCTTCTGATCCCGGATGACGGAAATCGGAAGTCCGGTGATCGCCGCGAATTCCCCGATATGCGGAGTCAGAATGACGGGTGCTTTTGCGAAGCGGAGAATATACATGTTATGGCTTAGAAGCCGTAATGCCGAAGCATCAAGAACGACCGGTACTCTTGATTCCTGAAGAATCAGATCGAGAATATCCTCTTTATGATGCATATAGGCGGCACCGCTGCCAAATGCGATGGCCCGGGCCGTACTGATGAGCGGTTCAATCACTTCCTGATACGTCCATTGGCCAAAGGGATGGAAAACTGGCGTGAGGTGATAGGACGATACGATCGGATAGATTTCTTCCGGCAAGGCCGCATCGATATATGGTGCACCCACTGTTTTTGCCCCAAGCAGATTTAGCCCCATCGCACCTGCCATGCCATAACATCCGCCGATAATCAGCGTCTTTCCAAACGTTCCCTTATAGGAATTTTCCGACTTTTTCGGAAAGGATGCGAAGAACTGTGCTTCATCCATCGTGCGGAACCGTGAAGTTTCCGGATGGGGCAGTTTCATATCAAGTAATTCGGCAGAACGGAATTTCCCATGTTCCTTACGCAGCAGATGGAATGGCTTATAGCAGTCAATTGCCAGCGTGACATCCGAGATAATCGCATCGGAATCATAGGCATCACTGTCACATTCACATCCACTGTTGATATCTATACTGAACACAGGTACGTCAGTCTGATTGACCTTGGAAAAGATCGCTTTCATAGATGGAGTTAAAGCCCCATGAAACCCAAACCCATATACCGCATCCAGAACAAGGTCGGCAGAATGCAGTGCGTCATGAAATTCTTCCGGACCGATCACACTGTGCTTTGGAAGACGACGGTATGCACGTTTTGCGGCAGGGGTTGCAGGTTTTCCATCGCACAAGAACACCTTGCAGCGATACTCCTTCGCAAGCAGCCGACATACGACAAGGCCATCTCCGCCGTTATTTCCTTTCCCACAGAGAATCAAGATGAAGGAACCAGCGGGAAAAGAGGCGCGTATCCGTTCCGCTACCGCCGCTCCAACCTGATCCATGAGGGTTTCAACAGGAATGCCGGACGATGCTTCGATCGCCTTCATCCCTTCCTTATCCGTAATCATCGCTGTTCATTTCTCTTGACTGTAGTATAAGTCAGAAGACCCACGGTTGGGTGAAGATTGGTTGAAAAAAATGAAATGAATGCGTTTCCAATGTCTCGAAAACCGCATAAAACCGCTGTACATGCAGTAAAAAGTGCTATAATCCCCGTGTAAAGCAAACGTGCTTTATACCATTTAGGAGGATAGAAAGATGGCCGCAAAGAAGACCGCAAAGACAACTGCTGCAGAGCCTGAAAAGAAGGCTGTTGCCGCAAAGAAGGCGCCTGCGAAGAAGGCAGCCGCAAAGAAACCCGCCGCTGAAAAGAAGCCTGCTGCGGAAAAGAAGGCACCTGCCAAGAAGGCAGTTGCGGAGAAGAAACCTGCCGCAAAGAAGGCGCCTGCGAAGAAAGCCGCTAAGAAGCCGGCAGTCGAAAAGAAGAGCTTCCAGGAATACAAGGATGTCATTAACTGGAAGAAGTGGGAAGCTCACAACATGAACTGGCTGTACATTGAAGTCAATGCCGGTGAACTCATGAATGAGCTGGAAGCTGGCGTAAACAACATCAAGACCGTTGTGGACGCAGTTCTTGATTCCATGCTGGAGGGTGATACCTTCATCGTTGAGTCCGAGAAGGCTTCTCCGAAACTCACAGTTCGCTACTACTGCGATAACCTTTCCGAAGAGCGCAGAAAGTACAGCGAAGTTAACGGTTAATTTATAACAATAACCCAATGGAAGAATCGGAACGATCCGGTTCTTTTTATATCCTGCTTACTGTGACACAAAGTGCCAGCGCATACACCAGTTCACTCCATCCGTTAATCGAGGAAGAAAGTAATGCCACAAAGAATGCGGTGAACGTCATGGCGTAATAAAACAACGACAGGGTTTTCTTTGGCCATAGCAGATAAAACAACAGCCGGTTCAGATCCAGAAAACAGATCAGTGCCAATAACAGATGAAGATTGGTCGACAGGTCTGCTTCCCTGCGATATGGAACCGCACATAATGTCACAGTCAGAACAAACAGCACAAGACATTCTCTTTGCCAGGATGAGCGAGACATGATATGTAATCCGGATCGATAGATCCGAAGGGAAAAGTAGAGCAGTGGAACACAGAGAAACAATGCGGTTTTGATGGGGGCAGCGGAAAACAGCCCGGTATAGTTCACATGGAAGGGATCTTCATGAAAAAACGGAATCGCACAAAGCAGAAAGGAAACTGCGGCGCAGAGATTCTGTACATGCTTGCTTTGTTGCGGGGATGGCGTTGACATAATAAAATTATAGTTCGTAAAGGACGGAACATACATGACAACGAGAGTCGGATATCAGGGAACCAACGGAACATTCAGTGAAATTGCTGTAATGCGTTATTTTGAAGGGCGTGATTACGAACCGAAGAATTATAAGAACTTTATTGATATTCTGAATGACTGTGACAGCGGTCTGCTCGATTATGCGCTTCTCCCGGTAGAAAATACAACGACCGGAGTCATTGCTCGAACGGTTGATCTGTTCCGGAATTATGGCATTCATGCGGTAGGGGAAATCACGGTTCCGATCCGTGAAGATCTGATCTCCATCCCTGGCGCAAAGCTGGAAGATATCAAGGAAGTATACTCCCATCCAGAGGCTATTACCCAATGCAGTGAGTTCTTCGCAGCCCATCCGGATATCAAGGCAATTGCCTTTCAGGATACTGCCCGCTCGGTAGAGTATGTCAAGGAATGTGCTGACCCATCCAAGGCAGCCCTGGGTTCTTCCAGAGCCGCAGAATACTATGGGCTGGAGTCCATTCTGCATAGTGTGCAGGATTCCAGTACGAATATGACCCGCTTTCTCTGCGTTACGGAAAAAAACGAGGTGGATCCGGAAGCGAATAAGATCAGTCTTTATTTTGCGGTAAAACATGAACCGGGCTCTCTGTATCAGGTGTTAGGAGTATTGGCGGATCGGAAGTTGAACATGGTGAAGCTGGAATCGCGCCCGATTCCCGGTCAGATATTTGAATATTGTTTCTATCTCGATTTTTCCGGAAATCTCAATGATGATAACGTGCGTCAGGCACTCACAGAGATTCGTAAGAGATGTGTGGAATGCCGGGTACTTGGCTGCTATAAGGCAGCAAGGGTGGAGACCCTTTAATCAGAAGTGCGATTGGGAGGATATGAACCATGGAACTGCAGGTAAATACAAAAGACAGAAGCTATCCCATTATCATTGAACGCGGTGTTCTTTCCCGTGCGGGCTTCTATGTGACCACCGGGAAGGTGTTTCTGATCAGTGATGATGGTGTTCCGGAAGTATGGCGCAGTACATTACAGCGTCAGTTTCCTGACGCCCCCATGCATGTGATTCCCCAGGGGGAGGGATCTAAATGTTTTGAAGTCTTTCAGGAGGTACTGGCAGATATGCTGGAACATCATCTCTCCCGTAAGGATACCGTGATTGCGTTAGGAGGAGGGGTCGTTGGCGATCTATCCGGATTCTGCGCTGCTTCCTACATGCGGGGAATCCGCTATATCAATATTCCAACTACGATGTTATCCATGGTTGATTCTTCCATCGGCGGTAAGACCGCAATCGACTTTCATGGAATCAAGAACTGCGTTGGTGCGTTCTGGCAGCCCTCCTGTGTCATCATTGATCCAGAGGTGCTCAGCACCTTGAGCCCGCGCTTACTTCATGAAGGAATGGCAGAGTCCATCAAAATGGGACTGACCCATGATCCGAAGTTGTTTGAACTGTTTGAACAGGACGATTACGCCGATCATATCGATGAGATCATCGTGCGGTCACTGTTAGTGAAACAGGGCGTTGTGGAACGCGATGAGCGGGAAAGCGGAGAGCGAAAACTGCTGAATTTTGGCCATACCTATGGCCATGCGTATGAAAGCTACTATGACCTGAATACCTACCTCCATGGAGAGTGTGTTGCGATGGGAATGATGACGGTAGTCAAAAATCCTGAGCTTCATTCCCGGCTGGAACAGGTATTAAAGAGACTGGAGCTCCCGTTATCCTGCGATTGTGATAAGGAACGGATCTGCCAGCTGGTACAGAGTGATAAGAAAGCAGACCATGGGATGGTAACGATCGTCCAGGTAGATGAGGCAGGAAAAGGGTATCTTGAAGAGTGGGATGAAGCTGCCATAAGGAAAGGAATCGGATTATGAAGAATACCATCGGAAATGAAATCACCGTAACGGTCTTCGGGGAGTCTCACGGACCTTCCATCGGATGCGTGATTGACGGACTTCCATCCGGGTTCCGCATCGACCCTGAAGCACTTCGTCACGATATGAATCAGCGTCGGGCCGTCGGGGCGATTTCCACTGGGCGCTCGGAAGCCGATGAAGTTGAAGTACTCTCCGGCCTTAAAGACTGGGTTACGGAAGGAACACCAGTTGCGCTTATGATTCGAAATACGAATGTAAGAAAACAGGATTATGACGATATTCGCTATCTTGCCCGGCCAGGACACGCAGATTATGCGGCAGAACGCCGTTACCTCGGTTATCAGGATGCCTCTGGCGGAGGGCATTTCTCCGGTCGGTTAACGGCACCGATCGTCGCGGCTGGAAGTATTCTGCGGCAGATGCTGGAAGAGCGGGGAATATTAATTGGAACCCATATCCGTTCGCTTTTCAACATTGAGGATGACCCATTTCTGGAACATGGGCTGGAAGATACAATTCGTCTTGTGAATGACAAAGACTTTGCGGTGATTAATGATGCGGCAGGGGCACAGATGAAGCAGGCGATCGAACAGGCAAGAACGGAACGCAACTCACTTGGCGGTGTGTTGGAAACTGCCGTAATCGGCGTTGAAGCAGGGATTGGCGAACCGATCTTTGAGGCGGTGGAAAGCCGTCTGGCCAGTGCATTATTTGCGGTACCGGCTGTCAAGGGTGTGGAATTCGGCGCTGGCTTTGCGATTGCGGGCATGACAGGTCAAGAAGCCAATGACCGATTCACAATGTTCCATGGAGAAGTAGCTACTATCACCAACCATAACGGAGGAATAAATGGCGGAATTACCAATGGAATGACCATTCTTTTCCGTACAGCGGTAAAACCGACACCCTCCATCGCAGCACCACAGTTTACGGTCGACTTTAAAACCATGGAGAATACCTCCATTGAAATCAAGGGCCGTCATGATCCGGCGATTGTTCATCGGGCAAGAGCCGTTGTCAATGCGGTTACGGCAATTGTACTTGCGGATATGTTGGCGTCCGCCCATGGCCGCCAATGGTTAGGAGGGAAGTAAGAATATGAAACTCGGACTGATCGGAAATCCTCTGGGACACAGCTGGTCCCCGGAGATTCATGCATTTTTTCTGAAAGAAGAATGTTACACCCTTCATGAGATTCCCGAAGAAGAAGTGGAATCGTTTTTCAGGACAACAGATCTTGACGGATTCAATGTCACAATTCCCTATAAGCAGAAAGTCATCCCGCTTCTTGATGAAGTGGATCCTGCTGCACAGAAGATCGGTGCGGTGAACACCGTTGTTCATCGCGATGGCAAATTCAAAGGCTATAACACGGACTATGAAGGTTTCGTAGAAATGGTTCGTGGAAACGGTATTGAAGTAAATGGAAAACATGTGGCAGTACTTGGGGACGGTGGCGTCTCAAAGGCCGTTACAGCAGGCATTGAAACACTTGGAGGAACTTATGATGTGGTTGGGATTCTCGGAAACCCGGGAACGATCACTTATGAGGAACTCTTTGAAAAGCAGGCATCCTATTCCATCATCGTCAATGCGACGCCAGTCGGAATGACACCGAAAGAGAATGCGGCACCGGTGGATCTGGATAAGTTTGAGCATCTGGAAGCGGTTGTAGATGTGATTGCTAATCCGCTTTGTACAAAACTCTGCTTTGAGGCAAAACGCAGGGGGCTGAAGCATTGCGGCGGATTTGAAATGCTGGTGCGGCAGGCACTTGCGGCAGACCGTTATTTCACAGGCCATGCGATGGATGATACGGCGGTCAAGCCCTGCATGGATTACCTGTTGAAGGATCGGCGCAGTATTGTTTTGATCGGAATGCCAACCAGCGGGAAGAGCACGATCGCAGCGATGATCGCAGCGAAGACCGGGCGGCCATTAATTGAAATGGACGAAGTGATTGAATCCCGGCTTGGGACGACGATTGCGGAGTGCTTTAAAGAACATGGTGAAGCATATTTCCGTGAAGTGGAAGCACAGCTTGCCTCAGAGCTGACCGCGACTAATGCGGTGATTTCCTGTGGGGGTGGCGTGGTTAAGAACCCGGAGAACATGCGCAGTCTTTCCATGAATGGACTGGTGTTCTGGATTGATCGGGATATTGATCTGCTCTTTGGCACAAGTTCCCGACCCCTCAGTCAGTCGAAAGAAGATATTACCCGCCTCTATGAAGAGCGGAAGGGGTTATATCAGGCCTATGCGGATGTACGGGTAGAAAATAACGGAGCGATTGAGGACGTTGTTAATGAAATTCTTAGCGCTACCGGAGATGCCGCATGAAGGTGACGATTCAGCCTGGACGCATGCCTGGTGTTCCGCTCCGGATTCCGGGATCGAAGTCGATTTCCCATCGGGCTTTGATCACCGCTGCCCTTGCGGATGGGGAATCCCGTGTGTATGGGTTGGTTGAAAATAACGATACCATTGCGACGATGCGGTGTCTTGAAGCTCTTGGTGCGTCGTTTGAACGCCAGGAAGATGCCTATGTGATTCATGGAATTCATGACATGTCCTGCTATGACGGACGGGTTGTGGATTGCGGAGAATCGGGTAGTACACTTCGGTTCATGATTCCATTATTTTCACTGTGTCAGAAGGAAGTGGTTTTTAAAGGGCACGGGAAATTGATGGAACGCCCGCAGACCGTATATGAAGAACTGTTTCAAAGTCAGGGGCTGAAATTTGAGCGAGCTGGCGATACGCTTCGTTTATGCGGTCCTTTACAGGCAGGGGAGTATGTCATAAGAGGAGATATCTCTTCCCAGTTTATCTCTGGCCTGTTGATGATGTTTCCTCTGCTTGATCAGGATTGTTCGATTACCGTACTTCCTCCCTATGAATCCCGCTCTTATGTCGGGCTTACGGAAGACGCGATGGAGTGTGCGGGAGTTCACCTTGAAGAAGAGGGAACAAGGATTGTTGTTAAGGGAACAGAATCCTATCACCCATCCACCCTGCGGGTAGATGGAGATGATTCCCAGGGTGCCTTCTTTGCGGTGCTGGGTGCGATTACCGGGTTCCCGGTTACGGTTCTTGGCATGCGCCATAACAGCCGTCAGGGAGATCATGTGATTGTGCGCCTGATCGAAGAAGCAGGAGCACATGTGATTGCGGTGGAAGACGGATACCGGTTTGAACCGGGAGAACTGCACAGTGGGACGATTGACCTGGCAGATTGTCCGGATCTTGGCCCGATCCTCTTTGTTCTTGCGGCATGCGCAAAAGGGACGACACGGTTTACCCATTGCGGGCGCTTACGAATCAAGGAAAGCGACCGGGTTACCTGTATGAAGGAAGAACTGGAAGCCTGCGGTATTACCGTAGCAGAAGAAGATGCGGATACGGTTCTCGTGGAAGGGAGTCCGGTGATTCATGGGAATGTTACCCTGCATGGGCATAATGATCATCGGATTGTCATGGCGCTGTCCGTACTTGCCTGTGTGGCAGATGGACCGATTACGATCGAAGGAGCAGAAGCGGTCAATAAGAGTTATCCGCAGTTCTTCGATGATCTGAAACTGGCTGGAGCGGAGGTGATTCAGGAATGACAGCGAAAGACGCACGCATCAGTATTCTTGGCCTTGGCGTGCTGGGCGGAAGCTATGCCCAGGCACTCTCTGCCGCCGGCTATACCAACCTCTGCGGCATCGATATCAATGAGGAATATGTCTCGATTGCCTTAGAACAGGGGTGGATACAGGAAGGCTCTGTTTCCGCTGAAGCGGTAGCTGACAGTGAGCTCGTGATCAGTTGCCTCTATCCTTCCATCTTCGTAGACTGGCTGAAAACAAATCAGGATCGTCTGACTCCAGGCAGTCTCCTCACTGATGTGACGGGTGTCAAGCGCTCGGTGATGGATGAGATTCATACCTTTCTGCGGAAGGATGTGGAATATATCGCCTGCCATCCGATGGCAGGACGGGAGTCGAAAGGAATTCATTACGCAGATGCTGGGCGGTTTTCTTCCGCCAACTTCATCATCGTTCCGACCGAAGAAAACACGGAGTACGCAAAGGATACGATGATTTCACTGGCGAAGGATATGAATTTTGCGAACATTTCCTTTCTCAGCCCGGAAGAACATGATCGAATGATCAGCTATCTGTCTCAATTGACCCATGTCATTGCGGTTTCACTGATGAATACCAACGACAATACGCATCTGGTGAAGTATACCGGAGACTCCTTCCGCGATCTGACCCGAATCGCTAAAATCAATGAAGAGATGTGGCCGGAGCTGTTTCTGCTGAATCGTGATTACCTGATTCAGGATATTGATTCCTTTATTGTGGAATTATCCCGGTTCCGGGATATGATCGCTTCTTCCGATGTGGAAGGGATGAAGCAGAAGATGATTCAGTCAACGGAACGAAGAAAACTGTTTGATGTGGAGAACTGATATGAAATTGATGATACTTAACGGTCCGAACCTGAATATGGTCGGAATCCGGGAAAAACAGATTTACGGAACTGAAACATTTGCGGATCTGATTCAGATGATTCGTGATGCGGCGAAGGAGCGGAATGTGGAAGTTGACTGCCGTCAATCCAACCACGAAGGGGATCTCGTGGACTGGATTCAGGAAGCCTACTTTAAGCAATATGATGGAATCGTAATCAACCCAGGCGCATATACCCATACAAGCATCGCGTTAGCCGATGCCGTACATGCGATTGAACCGCTGCCGGTGGTGGAAGTCCATATCAGTGATATCAGTGAGCGGGAAAGTTTCCGCCATAGTTCCTATGAAGCTCCATTCTGCTTAGCGCAGATCAAAGGCCATGGCTTTGCGGGTTATGTGGAAGCGATGGATTTGATTCTTTCACATGGGAAGGAGTCCGCAGAGTATTCCTTATGAAGCGGAAGGAATGGATCATTACCGCTGTGGTTGCGGCGATCGCAGTAATCGCGTTGCTGGTGCTGAAATTCCGTGATACCTCCAGTGGCTATGTGGTTGCGATTCAACATCGGAATACCATTGTCATGGAATTTGATCCGATGGTAGATGCGGTATATACCGTGGATGGGGATACCGGAGGTCTGCAGGTAGAAGTGAAGGATGGCCGTTGGCACGTAATTAACGAACAGTGTCCGAATCATGTCTGTGCGAATATGGGATGGATGGGAGTAAACGATATTGGAATTCCGATTACCTGTTTGCCTAACAATATTATTATTTTCCTGGAGGAAACTCCGAAATGACGATTGAACGGAACCGTCGGTTCACTTACCTTGCATTATTGAGCGCAGTTGCGATCGCACTGAATCTGTTGGAGTCGATTTATATCGGCCCCATTTTCGGTGTGCTCCGGATCGGGCTTGCTAATATTGCGGCACTGCTGGC
The DNA here is from genome assembly GCA_017469355.1 of Solobacterium sp. Lineage (GTDB taxonomy): Bacteria > Bacillota_I > Bacilli_A > Erysipelotrichales > Erysipelotrichaceae > Bulleidia. The sequence goes on from JAFUGM010000058.1 coordinate 59,166, forward strand.
TCTGAAGATTCTTGGCCGCAGGGAGCTGTTGATTGTCAACGTCATGCGCGTGGTCATCGGTAATCTGCTGCGGGGAACGATTTTCGGCTCTACCTTCTGGATTTCCTCGGGTGGAGTGGTGCTTTCTTCGATTGTGATGGTGTTGCTGGACCTTGCGGGAAGTTCCCTGATGTTTACGTCGATCTTTGGATCCCTCGCTCATTCGGGAGGACAGGTACTGATTGTAATCCTGCTGTACCATCAGCCCGGTATGGCGGCGATTCTCCCGTATTTGATGCTGGGGTCCATTCCGACTGGTATTCTGATCGGTATTACGGCAGGGCTGGTGCTGAAGCGAATTCGGCCGCTGAAACCCCGTCCATGAGTAGTTACTTATACATTCAGCACATAGAACTATGTAAAACGCATTACATAATTCTATTTTTTAATATTTCTTTCACCCTGTATAATTATTTTACAAATTGGAGGAATTGATAATTATGTCTGAACGGTTCGATGTAACTGCACTGGGCGAGCTTTTAATTGACTTTACTCAGAATGGCATGTCGGAACAGGGAAACCCGGTTTTTGAGGCAAATCCCGGAGGTGCTCCCTGCAATGTGCTTTCCATGTTGGCACGTCTTGGCAGAACAACCGCGTTTATCGGAAAAGTAGGAAATGATGGATTTGGAAAACAGTTGACCGCAGCGATTGAAGAAGTAGGAATCAACGCTGAGGGGCTGCTGTACGATGATGAGGTTCATACCACTCTGGCATTAGTACATACACTGGAAGGCGGAGACCGTGATTTTTCGTTCTATCGGAATCCGGGTGCGGATGTCAATCTGCGTGCGGAAGAACTGCCGGAACAGCTGATTCGGGATGCGAAGATTTTTCATTTCGGAACACTGTCTCTGACGGATGAACCAGTCCGCAGTGCCACACTCAAGGCACTTGCGGTGGCGGAAGAGGAAGGAAAACTTCGTTCCTTTGACCCGAATCTTCGTCCTCCGCTCTGGAAGAGCCTGGATGAAGCGAAGAAGCAGGTGGATTGGGGACTTCGTCATTGCGACATTCTGAAGATTTCAGACAATGAGATTACCTGGTTTACCGGGCTGGAAGATTATGATGATGGCATCCGTTATCTGCAGGAACATTATGATATTAAGCTGATCTGTCTTTCCATGGGACCGGATGGCAGCCGTGCTTATAAGGATGATATCCGGGTGGAAGCCAAACCGTTCCTTCAGGAAGCGACGATTGAAACGACCGGTGCTGGAGATACCTTTGGCGCATGTGTGATTGATGGGGTGTTGACCTATGGACTCGATGGGCTGAACGAAGAGCGATTAACGGAAATCCTTACGTTCGCAAATGCGGCGGCTTCGATTGTTACCACAAGAAAAGGCGCGCTTCGTGTCATGCCGGAGCGGGCAGCGGTAGAGGCATTTATCGCCTCATATCAGGGATAAGGAGAATTATTTGTGAGCGGCGAAGCGAAACGTGATCCGGTGTTCCAGGAACGCCTGGACCCGTATTATGATGAACTGAAATGGCTGTACATGGAGCTGTATCATGACGAACATGCGTTTTCCTATTTTCTGGACATGTTATATCGCTGTTATGCGGAACGTCCTGCCACACTGAAACGATGGGACAAAAAGCGGATGGATGCCGGCACCTGGTATAAAACCAACCGGATGCTGGGGATGCTGATGTATGTCAACGCCTTTGCGGGAACGATCAAAGGGGTGCGCAGTCACCTGGACTACATTCAGGAAACCGGAGTGAATTATCTTCATTTAATGCCGCTGCTGGAAAGTCCCGAGGGGAAAAGTGATGGCGGATATGCGGTATCGAATTTTCGTAAAGTTGATCCGAAACTGGGAACGATGAAGGATCTCTATGGATTGGCAACGGAGTGTCATAAGCACAATATTTCTCTCTGCCTCGACTTTGTGATGAATCATACCAGTGAAAATCATGAATGGGCCGTCAAGGCAAGGCAGGGAGATGAAGATGCACGCAACCGCTACTTCTTCTTTGATGATTGGACCATTCCTGAACAGTATGAAGCTACGGTTCCCGAAGTCTTTCCAACGACGGCTCCGGGGAACTTCACCTGGAATGAAGAGGCTAAGAAGGTGGTTCTTACCACGTTTTATCCTTACCAATGGGATCTGAATTACCGCAATCCTACGGTATTCAACGACATGACAGAGAACATGCTGTTTCTCTGCAACCATGGCGTGGATATCGTCCGGCTGGATGCGGTTCCTTATATCTGGAAGGAACTTGGAACCAATTGCCGGAATCTGCCGCAGGTTCATACACTGGTGCGGCTTATGCATATGGCAGCTGACATTGTCTGCCCGGGAACACTTCTGCTGGGAGAAGTCGTCATGGAGCCCAGCAAGGTGGTTCCTTACTTTGGAACACTGGAAAAGCCAGAGTGTCAGATGCTGTATAACGTGACAACCATGGCAAGTACCTGGCATACCGTTGCGACACATAATGTCAAACTGCTGAACCATCAACTGGAATCGGTCTTTGCGCTGCCAAAAGAAACGACTTTCTTGAATTATCTGCGCTGTCATGATGATATCGGATGGGGGCTGGATTATGACTTTCTTGCGGAGGACCACTTCTATCAGATTCCCCATAAGAAGTTTCTGAATGATTACTTTACCGGGAAATTTCCGGGAAGCAGATCTCGTGGGGAACTGTATAACGATGATCCTCGCCTTGGGGACGCAAGACTCTGTGGCACAACGGCTTCGCTTTGCGGAATGGAAAGTGCAGAGACAGAAGAAGAACTGCAGACAGCAGTGAATCTGGACCTGATGCTGCACGCATTCCTTTTGACTCAAAGCGGCATCCCTGTTCTCTATGCCGGTGACGAAATCGCGCAGCTTAATGACAATCATTACCATGAAGACCCGTTAAAGAAAGAGGACTCCCGTTATCTTCACCGCGGAAACTTCGATTGGGAAGCGGAAACTCGGAAAACGGATCCCAGTACACCTCAGGGAATGGTATATGGACGTCTTAGAACCCTGATCTCCATTCGCCAGAGAGAACCGCTGTTTGATGGTGATGGGGATGTATGGAGTGTTCCTACGGGAAATGAACATGTGCTTGGAATTGGCCGTTATAAGGAACAGAAACTGATTGCACTGTTCAATTTCTCAGATCATGAGGAAACCATCACGCTGGAAGAACAAGGGAAATATATCGATCTATTGGAAGGGACAGCAGTTTCCCTGCATCAGATCGTATTACAGCCATATCAGTTCCTTTGGGCAAAGGAAGTCTGATTACACATTCAACATGGAGAATTTATGAAACTTATCTTTCTCGACATTGATGGAACATTGACCGAACCTGGATCCAATGTTCCGCCAGTTAGTGCGCTGGAGGCGATCAGGCGCACACAGAACAAAGGAAATCTGGTCTTTCTCTGCACTGGGAGAAACTACGCTATGCTGGAACCGCTGCTGGTGTATCCATTTAATGGAATGGTAGCTTCTGCCGGTGGCTATGTCACCTGTGGAAATGAGGTGCTCTATAACCATCCCATGCCAAGGGAAGAGTCTGATCTTGCGTTGGAACTGCTTCATAAAAATGGTGTGTTCTGCACGCTGGAGGCGCTGGAAGCGACCTATGGAGATGAAAATCTCGGGGACTTTTTAAGCACTGCCACAGCAGGGAACTCGGAAATTGAACGGTGGCGGAAGGCCTTATCCGAAAGCCTCAATATTCAGCCGATGTCGCTGTATCAGGGAACACCGGTTTATAAAATCGTTGTCATGTGTCAGGAAGATGCCCAGCTTGATGAAGCAAGGGCTGCGCTTTCCGACCGATACGATTTTGTCATTCAGGAAGTCAAAGCTCATGGGAATTGTCAGAATGGAGAACTGATCAACCGGGCATTTGACAAAGGAAAGGGGATACGCCGGGTTGCGGAGTATCTGAATGTTCCGATGGAAGACACGTATGGATTTGGAGATTCCATGAATGATCTTTCCATGATTGAAACGGTAGGGCATTCAGTCTGTATGGAAAACGGCGCTGAGGCACTGAAGAAACGCAGTGATCTCATTGTCCCATCAGTAACGGAAGAAGGGCTGTTCAGGGGCTTTGAACAGCTTGGACTCATCTAGTCATTCAACAAAAGGAGGAGAAACAAATGGCATTAGATTACCGCAAGTGCGCCCAGGAAATCGTCGATCATATCGGCGGTCGCGATAATGTCGCTCAGGCCGCACACTGCGCCACCCGTCTGCGTCTTGTCATCAAAGACAATTCCAAGGTAGAGAAGGAGTACCTGGAGAATGTGGACGGCGTGAAAGGCATGTTCGAATCCAACGGACAGCTTCAGCTGATTATCGGAACAGGAACTGTAAACAAGGTATATGACGAGTTCCTGGACATCACCGGTATGACCGCTGCTACAAAAGACGACGTCAAAGCCGCAGCCGCAGCGAAGGACCCCATGTGGAAACGGCTTCTGAAGCCGATTGGAGATGTATTCGTACCGATTCTGCCGGCGATCGTCGCTTCCGGTCTCATGATGGGACTTGTGGAAGCACTTGGAAAGGCCCTGCCTGGATTTGCGAGTTCCGACTGGTACGCCTTCCTGGACATGGTCGCGAACGCAGCGTTTGTATTCCTGCCCGGTATCGTAGCGATTTCTGCGGCACGGGTATTTGGCGGAAATATTTTCCTTGGGGCAGTCATCGGTCTTCTGATGATCCACCCCAATCTGATCAATGCATGGAATGTTGCGGGATATGAAGGCGCAATTCCTACGTGGAAGATCTTTATTTTCCCGGTTCAGCAGACTGGCTATCAGGGTCATGTCATTCCAGTCATGATTGCGGTCTTCCTCATGTGTCAGATTGAGAAATGGCTGCACAAACATGTGCCGGAGATGCTGGATCTGTTTATTACTCCATTAACTACAGTACTGTTAACATCGTATATTACTTTTACTATCATTGGCCCGGTCTTCGCTCAGCTGGAAACCTGGGTGCTCGCCGGTGCGAAGCTGCTGGTGCGGAACCCGATCGGTGCCTGTGCGATGGGTGCGTTATATCCCTGGACCGTCGTTATGGGTCTGCATCATATGTATAACGTGATTGAGGCTGGAATGTTGGCGGAATCAGGCCTGAATACCTGGATGCCGATTGCGTCTGCCGCAAACTTTGCGCAGTTTGGTGCATGTCTTGCGGTAGGTCTTAAGGCCAGAAATACAAAGACAAAGTCGGTTGCGATTCCATCCTCCATGTCCGCAGCACTGGGAATTACCGAACCGGCAATCTTCGGTGTAAACATGCGCTTTTTCAAACCGTTTATCGCCGGTATGATCGGTGGTGCAGTCGGCGCAATCTTCGGCGCAGTCACAAAGATCGGTGCTTCTGCCTATGGTGTTACCGGTATTCCGGGTTATCTCACCATTAACAGCCCGGTGCTGTATACCATTCTCTTAGCGATCTCCGGTGGAATTGCGTTTGTTATAACCAATGTGCTCTGGAAGGAAGAAGACGCATCACAGAAGAAGCCGAACGCGGATAAGCCTGCAGTTGTTGATCTTGGGGCACCTGATACCGTTGCCTTAACGACAGAGGCAGGAGAAGTAAAAACACCGGTCAATGGAACAATCATTCCCGCGAAGGATATTCCTGATCCGGTATTTGCACAGGAAACCATGGGACCTTCCATCGGTATTGAACCGACGGAAGGCGTAGTTTATGCTCCGTTTAACGGTACAGTAATGATGATCTTCCCAACCAATCATGCGATCGGCCTGCAGTCAGAAAGCGGAATGGAAGTGCTGATTCATGTCGGTGTCGATACAGTAGCGATGGATGGGGATGGCTTTGCGGCCTTCGTCAAGCAGGACGATAAGGTAACCGCTGGACAGAAGCTCCTTTCCTTTGACCGTGATAAGATCAAGGTGGCCAGGCATCCGGATACCGTCATTGTCGCATTGACCAATGGGGCAGAATACAAGGATGTAACACGGGCTGCCTAGCTCCAACCTTAACTATCGAACCTGAGGGATCATACCTCAGGGCTCATCCGACATGATTGGAACATTAAGTTGGATGAAAAGAAAAGCGCAGGGAGACGATTCGAGTCAGCACTCGATGCACTCTCTGCGTTTTATTACATTCAATTTTGATCGTGTAAGGAAGTTCTACTTGGAGTTCTGCTTTTCCCGCTGCGCTGTTTTCCAGGCTTCAATGGCATCCTTATGTTCTTTGACCCGTTTTTCAAGGCCCTGATCACTTGGGTTGTAATAATGTTTTCCCTTGAGGGAATCCGGCAGACACTCCATTGCGGTAATATGACCTTCATAGTCATGGGCATACATGTAGTCTTTGCCATAGCCGAGTTCGTCCATCAGTTTTGTGGGGGCGTTGCGGATCTGAAGCGGAACCGGTTCATCCAGCATGTGCTGGGCATCTGCGGCGGCACTCAAATATGCGGTCTCCAGTGCGTTGGACTTGGGAGCCAGAGAACAGAAGACCACCGCATGGGTCAAGTGTACATTGCATTCCGGCATTCCAAGAAACTGACATGCCTGATAGGCCGCAACCGCAATCTGCAGGGCACGGGAATCTGCCATTCCGACATCCTCCGACGCAAAACGGACGACCCGACGGGCAACATAGAGGGGATCTTCACCCGCTTCCAGCATTCTGGCAAGCCAGTATACTGCCGCATCCGCATCTGAGTTCCGCATGGATTTATGAAGGGCACTGATCAGGTTGTAATGTTCTTCACCGTTTTTGTCATAGAGAAGAGATTTGCGGGAGATGCATTGTTCGAGAATCTCCTTTGTGACAACCGCCTCACGGATTTCCGTCTCACTGTTGACCACGACCATCTCGAGGGTATTCAATGCGGTTCTGGCATCACCGTTGGCATAGGCGGCGATCATGTGAATCATTTCTTCGTCTATGTCAATCTTCCAATCCCCGAATCCATACGGACTTTCAATTGCCCGTTTCAGAAGATCAGAGATATCTTCGATATCGAGCGCATTTAAGACAAATACCTTACACCGTGACAACAGCGCGGAATTGATCTCAAACGAAGGGTTTTCAGTAGTGGCACCGATCAGAATGATGGAACCGCGTTCTACATAAGGAAGAAACGCATCCTGCTGTGCTTTGTTAAAACGGTGAATCTCATCCACAAACAGAATCGTCTTCGTCCCAAGGGAACGGTTTTCTTCTGCTTTATTCATCACTTCACGGATCTCCTTGATGCCGGAAGTGACCGCGGAGAAATTAATAAAACGCGCTTGTGTCGCCTCAGCGATGATATGTGCCAGGGTCGTCTTTCCAACACCAGGAGGGCCCCAGAAAATCATGGACTGCACATCGTCCCGATCTATCATTCTGCGAAGTACGTTTCCTTCTGCGATCAGGTGTTTCTGACCATAGTATTCATTCAATGTATGCGGACGCATCCGATCCGCAAGGGGAGTCGTTTCCGCCCGGTTATCCAGCAGGGATTCCATTTCCATATGTATCATTGTACTCCATCCACTGTCGTACACGGGGCTTTTTTACCCGGTCAAAAAAACGGAGCCAAAGACTCCGTCACTCGGTTGATTCAGGCTCTTCCGAAACATATTCCAGAAGATCACCTGGCTGACAATGCAGGGCTTCACAGATTGCCTCAAGGGTTGAGAACCGCACTGCACTGATTTTTCCTGTTTTCATTTTTGACAGGTTGACATTGGTAACACCAACCTGTTCGGATAATTCCTTCAGACTCATCTTCCGGTCTGCCATGACCCGATCGAGCCGCAGAATAATTTTGCCCATGGTTTTCTCCTAGAGTGTTTCGTCGGATTCCCTCTGTAATTCCTGTCCGTACTCAAATACATAGGATAACAGATACAGAACAAAAGCGAAGAACAGAAAGGTCACACTGAAGGTATAGTTGATCCGAACGCTTTTTACTACACCAACCTGAAACAGATTCAACAGGCTGTCATATTGTGAGGTGAACAGAACACCAGAGAGATTGACTGCGATCTGAGAGAGCAGGCCACCCCAGAATACCAGATGACCAAGCGTACGGATTCTGGATGCGACACTCTGATCAAATGGATTTCCTTCTTTCATGGGGAGAAGAATGTTTCGGATTGTCCGCATGGCGTAAAAGATTACCCCAAGCATCACTGCAGTAGAGACAAGTGTAATCATAATCAGCCATACCTGAATCGGCTGTTCTTCAAGAGCACCTTCATAGAGTTCCAGTGTCACATTGCCAAGGGTCAATGCATTGGAAGTCATTGTACTTCCCTGCGGCACCAGAAGTAATAATGGAATCGCCACAAGGCACAGCAGTCCACCTGCGCCAACCACCTTTTCCAGAATATTTACCAACGTATACATCCGCCCGGCTATTTTAATCATGGATTCGTTCTTCATCTTATTTCCTCCTATCAAAATTAATGTTTATCGATAAATACATAATACATTCCGATAAATATTTGTCAATAAGAAATAATTGAAAAACGATAATATTGAGAACTGTTTACTGCTCAGTTACCTCATACAGGCGATCCAGAACCTTCACCATCGCAAATGTATCGAGTTTGCAGTAACTGAGAAGGTAGCCGCGATATTCTTCCAGGGTATCGTGATCCATACTCAACATCTGCAGAAAGGTACTGGAGGCTTCCGCACCGTTATGAACTCCTTCCAGGCTGTGATAATCCAGCTCCGGATCGTCTGGGTAGAGCGCCGGGAGTACATATTTGATGGAATAGGATCCATGCATGGCACGGGTATAGTAATGACGCTGCTGGAAGGGGATCATCAGGTCCTTCATATTGTCATGGATGTTTAACAGATGTTCTGCATATTCTGGATACAGAGCTGCTAATTCCCTGATGCGGCCTTTCTCAAATGCCATGTTGTAGGCTAGTACCGTAACATTCTCCGGGATATCCTTACAGAGTTGTTCTGCCAGGTTCCTTCGGGGATCTTCATAGGGGTAGGCAAGATATTCCTTATGGTATAGTTTTCCGTGTTTTTCCTTCTGGTAATGCAGGGAATACTGAAAGGGAATCTGATCATACGGAGAAGAGGCATCGTAGCGTGGGATCGCTGGCTGAAAGGTTTCAAAGTCAAGGTAGTAAAGCGGATAGGAGATGGTTGTAAGAAACTCCTTCAGCTTCGGGATGTTTATATGATCCGGGAGCTCTTCCAGTTCATATCTCACCTGCGTGGCCGCCTGATCTGACAGCTTCCCGGAATGATAAAGGTCTTCAAAGGATACGAATCCGCTTTCATAGAGTTTCATCCGGGTGTTCAGCTGCGTGCGTTTGAGATCAAACACATTGGGATGTGGTAAGTCATTTGCGCAATGAGGGAAAAAGCCGCAGTGATAAGGGGAAAAGCAATGGGTGCCAATTGTTTCCTGTGGTTCCCTGCGCTTACGCATATAGCCCCTTAAAAACTCAATGGTAGATTCGACGGAAGCGGCGTTGTCATTGACTTGTGAAGTCAGGTCAACCATAGTGAACAATTCTCTGAGATTAAGCTCTCCGAATCGCACATAGTTTTTATTCAGATGAATCAGGCAGGCCCGGCGGACATCATAGCCGAGCTTCCGAAGCACATAGACCTGATAGGAGATATCATCCACATAGATTGGAGATACGGACGTAGAACTTTTTACTTCATATAATTCCACGATGTTGTGTCCGAAGTTTTTGAGAATGTCGACACTGCAGAACAAACCTTTAAAGGAAAAGGATGCTTCGCAGATCACCGGGGTTTCTGCCTGAATCAGCTCCTGGGTGAGTTGTATCATTTCACCAGGATCCCCATAGGGCACCTCGGTGTAATCACCGAAGATTCCCATCGCAAGGTCACCGACTTCATTTCCAGTGTTAAAAACTGCTTCATTCAGCACGGAAGAATCGAATTCCTGCGGCATATATTTGTGCATCCACAGGATCTTGGGGCACTGAACCGCATTGCAATATCTGGATTTGGATAAGGTAAATGACATGGCGCACCCCTGACTACTGATACCGTGCTTCGGCTTCCTTCAGCCGGGCATGCATCTCATTGCGCAGTGATTCCGGTTCTATGACCTCTGTGACATCCATATACTGTTGGCAGAACAGAAGAATGCCGGTTTCACTTCCGGTGATATGAATATCAAAATGCGTTTCGTCCTGTTCCAGAATCCGGCAGTCCGAACCGAAGATATCAATCACATGATCAAGCACACGCATCTCGCAGCGAAGAATCGCACTGATTGTACGATCATTGAACATATAGTACAGGTTTTTGGAGAATTCATAGGCATCCTGAGATTCCTGCAGGGCAGGAATACTCCGCGCTGTCTCTTCGATCTCTTTGATACGGTCCAGACGATAAGACGCAAATCCCGCATGATGATCACTGGTAGCGATCAGATAAGGGCGGGAATCCTGATAGACAATATAACGGGGTTCTACTTCATAAGGGGCTTCCCGTCGCTTAACCAGCTTCCTGTTGCGGTCATACCGCAGGTAGACAAAACGAATTGCCTTACGATGATGAATCGCTTTGGAGACTGTGGAAATTGTGCTCATCAATGATGTGTTGGCGGTCTTTCTGCGATTGGGGAGGAAGACCTGATCATAATATTCGCGGCGTTGTGACACGCTGAGTGTCGCAAGCAGTTTATCAATCAACTTCCTGCTTTCTGAAGAAGATATGAAATGGCTGGAGTGAATCGCATTGCATAACAGGAGTACTTCTGACGGCTCAAACTGGTGGGATTCCATATAGTATCCATATCCATTCTCCTGCCAGGTGCTGATGTGAAAGCCATACTTTCTCAGCAACTCAATATTCGCATAGAGTGTCCGCCGCTCCAGCGTGAGATCATATTGTTCTTCCAGAATTCGAGTGAGTTCCTTCGCACTTAAAATATGGGCTTCATCGGTGTATTCCTTCAACACTTCCAGAAGTGCCAGTGGAAGTTCTTTCTTATCTGCCATACATACCTCCAAACCCTGGCGGATTTTTTGTCGTCCTTAACTCTTAGTATACAGTCGCAGGGAGGGACACATGGAAAGAACTTATATCACACTTATACAACTGGATGAATATATGGCATCGGATTTTGTGATGCCAGGAAGGAGACTTATTCTGAAGAAAGAACCCGATCATCTGGACGATGAGGCGATCGCGGTATATTCTCCTCACGATACAAAGTTCGGGATTGTCGCAAACAGTTCTGACACGGTTGCCCACGGCACTCATTCGGCCGGATACATCTATCGTGACTTTCAAAATGAAACGGCATGTATGGTGCGGTTTCGACTTGGGGATATGGCAATTGCGGAATTGATGGAAGAAGAAACAGTACATGAAGAGATAACGTAAACTATACGACTGTGTATATCCAAACAGGAATCAAGCGATATAGAAGGATCGCACTTATTCAAGAACAGCTCGCAGCGCCTGTGTATCAAGAATGATAATATTCGGCGCAGCTATCTTGATCAGACCGTGCTGTTCCATATCCTTCAATTCCCTGTGCAGGGATGGTCTCGAGACATTCATGACAAGTGCCCATTTGGAAATGGACTCCGGTATAGGCACGATCGCTGTGTTTAAACGCATGGAATGTGACAAAAGATAAAAGGCGATCTTCTGCTGGATGCCGGAGTAGGACAACAGTTCGATTCGATGCTGGAGTTGAAAGGCTGCGGTGGAGAGATCTGAAATGAAATTATTCAGAAGACGCAGATCGGAGTGAAGCAGTTTCAGCATTTCATCACGTTCGAGTAATAATAGCTCGGAATGCGTCAAAGCGACCAGTTCACAAGGATATTTCTGTTGTCTGGAAAAAACTGCGGCTTCGCCAATCATATCTCCAGCCATTGCCATATTCACCTGCATCTCTTTCCCACTGGGGAAGATCTTCTGTATCTGTACCTTTCCCTGAAGAATGATGGCAATATGAGTTGCGTCTTCCATCAAATGAAATACGGATTCACCTTTTTCATACGTTTCAATCCGATATGAAATCAGATTCAGATACTGTTCAATTTCATGTGGTGAAATACCCTTGAACATGGCGCAGGATGCGAGTTCATTGACGTTCATGTTCACCTCCATTTTTTCTCAAAACTGTATCTCAAGATACAGTTAATCCTTACTAACTGAAACTATAATGGCCGCAGAATGATAAATCAACAGGAGGATTTATGAAGATATTGGATATGAATAAAACAGTTTCACAGCTCGTTGCGGAATATCCTGAGGTGAAACAAATCATGGCAGACCTTGGATTTAAAGACATCACAAGTCCGGCAGCGCTGATGTTTATGGGCAAGGTGATGACGATTCCTAAAGGTTCAGCCATCAAGGGAATTCCCATGGAACAGATTGTTTCGGCATTTGAAGAAGCTGGTTTTCAGGTAATCAATATCCCGGGAAGAGAATCGGATTACCGCTCTGGGGTAAATGAAGATCGCAACACAAAACTCAAAGAGCTTATTCTGCGTCTGAATCAAGGGGAGGATCTGGAACGTGTGCGGGCAGACTTTGTCCGGGAATTTGAACGTGTATCCGTTCACGATATCGTCAAGGCGGAGCAGGGGCTTATCGATGATGGAATGCCGGTGGAAGAGGTGCAGTGTCTATGTGATCTTCACTCTGCACTGTTTCATGGGAAAACAGAAGCGGAGTTATGGATGGAAGAAGAAAAACTCTCCAGAGAAACATCGGACTATCAGGTGGCAGAAGGCCATCCGGTAGATATATTGCGGAAAGAGAACAAGGCGCTGGAACAGATCCTGGATGAAGCACTTACTGCGGTATATGCGGAAGATGTTTCTATTCTTGTAAATAAGCTCCATGTGCTCCGAAAGATCAATATTCTCTACAGCAAGAAGGAAAGCATTCTCATGCCGATGTTGTTGCATCATGGAATTACCGGTCCGAATGATGTTATGTGGGGCGTAGACGATGAGATCAAGGCGGAAGTTGCTCGTCTTGATCAGAGTTTGACTGCCGAAAACTTCAGCACTGAAAAGATGGCTGCGGAAACTGTGCTCAAACGTATGAAGGAAATGATTTACAAAGAAGAAAACATTTTCTTTCCTCTGTGCCTGGAACATCTGACAGAGGAAGAATGGATTGATGCTTATCGTGACTTGCCGGAAATGGGAACTGTATTTATCGATGAGGCACCTATATGGCCACATGGTAAGGAGGTATTAGACGCTCGGAGAGGTAACGATCAGGATCCGTTAACCGGTGGTTTTCTTCACTTCCCTGGCGGTAAGTTGAATATGGCGCAGTTAAACGGACTGTTCAAAGTTCTGCCAATTGATATCACATTCATTGATGAAGAGGATATCAATCGTTTCTTCACCAATGAGGGCAGAGTGTTCTCGCGCCCGTTGTCCGCACTGGATCGTTCCACCTATGAGTGTCATCCAGAGCGGGTTAAGCCAATGGTGAAGAAACTGCTTGACGACTTTAAGTCTGGTGAACGGGATTCGATGGAAGTCTGGACGCCAAATGAAGATCATCCGGTTCGAGTATTGTATATGGCTGTTCGGGATGAAGGCGGAAACTATCTTGGCGCGGCGGAATTAGTGGAGGATTTTACCTCGGTGAAGGAACGGTTTGGAAGCTTAAGCAGATGAGATAGATGAACGAAATATTTATTTCTGCTCGAGATTGCACATAGGAGATGAAGAATTAGCTAGACTATTCAACTCCTTCCAGGAAAATCTCTGATAGATAGGCAATCTCGCTGCTAGGTACGATTAGATCAAATGTGTTTTGGGCAGCAGTAAGTGATTTGGCAATGATATCCATGAGATTGTGATGCTCATTGGAGAACTTTTTCAGATGATGATAATTTAAGGGCTCTTTTTTAATAACTCGTTCGAGCATATGGACACCATGGGAAAGATACTTGACTATAATCTCACGGCTTTTGGAAATCTTTAATTCTTCTAGGATCTCATCCAAAGAGACCAAAAGTACCTCGACGGCCTTGTGAGGATTGATGTGAGTAAGTGTCTTACTAAGAACCTGATCAGTGAAGTAATCCAGAAACTCTTCGTGGATTTTCTCATTCTCGATGACCTGGCGATGCTGGCTGTAGCGACTGATAAATTCATCGAGACTGTATGACTCGTATGCGCAATCAATGGCACTGATTAAGGAATCATAGCTTAATGGATAAATGATTTTGCATCTCAGTTCATACTGATTTATCAAGAAGGGGCCGATATCACTTAAGGCAATTGAATCAGCTAGGATGATTACCCCTGCTTCATTAGAAATGGTGCGAGCAGTATTGGCGATAATCTCCAAGATATCGTTGTATTGTAGGTCGCTTCGGTAATCAATTGCCTCGACTGTAACGTTTTTTTCCTTCGCAAAATCGAGTGTCAGCTGCTTATATTGCTTTGCGATGGATTCACCTTTCGCAACGAGCAGAATAGAAATGTTGTTATGATTGACAACCTGAAGCAAATACTGCAGGTATGATGCGATGAATGACACGATCGCCTCATTATTGATTTCTAGTTTTTCAGATATTCTTGAGGCGCATTGATACTCATTGCTGTTTTTATCGACGAGGGACTCCGTTAGGGTGATTGCGCTTTGCGTTTTCAGATAATCACTGACGAGTGCCATCAGGCCAACGAGCAGGCGAGAATGATCAGCAATATTCTGGTAATTTGAATTGGAATATATTTCCTTGAGAAAAGTCAAACGGACATTTTCGGACACTGAGGAGCGCAGCTTGTGATAATGGACATCATCGCATCTGCCTATAGTTTCAATAACTTCTTGAATGAAAGATGAAAGAGGATTTATCTTTTCTTGCGTTAGAGAAAACTGTGAAACAAAGTCATCAAGGTTTTTTCCGGTATAGTTTTTCTGAATTGTTTTAAAGAAATCAAAGCAATCGCAGCGCCCGTCTTTTTCACACAGAATATAGTCCTTTTGGTAAAGATTCAGTGAGGCCATGATTGCGGGTTCTTCCTTACTGTTCAGCTTTGAGGACATGAGATCCAGCGGTAAATGCTCAATGTCGATATGTAAGGTATTGTTTAGGGAAAGCATTGATTTATTTAACGCATTGGCACAGGTAAAGCGAATATAGTTTCGAAGCTGCCTGTCATTTTCACTGTAATCGTATTGTAAGAACATGTATAAGATGGAGTTATTAATGACAATGTTTGTTTGTAAAGACGTAGCTTCTTCCATGAACAGACTCAATACCATTTCGATTTTTTCGTAGATACTGCGATTTCTGAAACACGGTAATCGAGCAATCAGAGGAAATGCGGAATGTAAATGCTTGCGACGTTCTTCGCTGACTTCGTCGTTGATCGATGCGATGATGGAGACCTCAAGTTTGCGATGCCGTACTTCGCCAACACGGAAATAATATGAAAAGTTCGCCGCATCCATGATTGGTGCTAAGGCAATAGGAGAAAGGTAATGAATGTTCTGGAAGTAGATGACCCCCTTATTGGCTTGCTCAAATGCTCCTTTTCGTTCGGAATTACCCAGGATTTTATTAATGAAAAGATCATCATTATTCACGAATTCCTGGCAATCGATGATGATCAACTTTGAATCTTCATCCTTTAATCGGTTCTTTTTTACATAATCGAAAATTGCTGTGACAAAGTTGCGTTTACGGGTGCCTCTATCTCCTTCGATCAGTACCGGTATACCTTTTCCTTTATAAGACACAGCGGCAATCGTATTGTTAACGGTATTGGTTAAGGTTCCGTCAATCGCGCCAATAATTCTTTTTAATGGATTATAGTCGCGGTTATCAACGGATGGTTTTTCTTCATAATTATCCTTCAGGTATTCTGATAACTTGTGATCCTGGCTTATCAGGACAGGAATGTATTGATAAGGGTATTCTTCCTTGATGGAGACATAATCCAGGAAAAAGACCGGGCGCCCTTGAAACTTGATCAGCTTTCCATCCTTCCACAATTGATTAAGCTCACGAGAAACATTAGCTCTATCAATCTTAGTTTCATAAGCGATGCTTTCGGCATCGATTCCTTCGCCATCTATTTCCCCATTACTCAGCAAGTTCATGGTGTGTTTGTGTACACAGTTATATACGATTTCGGAACGCGACATATTTTTCCTTTCTTTATAGTGCTGCCTCACTTTAAAAGTGTGCCAAAATAGCGATTTAAAACTCCAAAAAGTGTCAAATACTCTGAATTGATGAAAAAATATCGATTTATTTTCCGGCCACGTACCCAATTTTATCATATTAATGTGCTAATTTCCTGTGACACAGAAAGTGAAAATCTGGCGTGCATTCTGTTTTTTGACAGGCTTTTTTCTGGTGGGGAAAATGGGGTCAAGCGATGGGAAAGGAGTAGAAGATGTCATGTACGGTAGTGTTGGCAGGGCATGAGAAGTTTGCCAGTGCGTTAGCCAAAACAATTGAATTCATATATGGATCACGGGATGGTCTGATCACTGTGGACATGCCCGAACCATTCAATCAGCAAGTATATGAAGAATCATTGAGAAAGGCAGTACAGGAACATGAAGCTGTATTGATACTGTGCGATCTGTTTGGCGGAAGTCCCTTCCTGACCTCTTCAAGAATCCTGAAAGAGTACCCGGAAAAAACGGAACTCCTTACGGGAGTAAATCTGGGGATGGTGTTAGAGGTAATGCCTTTACTCAATGAAAGCAGTCTGCAGGATATTAAGCGGTCTGCCAAGGAATCTGGAATGAATGGCATTGTTGATATTAAAGAAAGGATGAGCATTTAAGATGAAAGTCAATTTAGCCAGAGTTGATGAACGATTGATTCACGGTCAGGTGATGACGGCCTGGGTCAAAAAGTTTTGGATCAAAAAGATAATCATGGTCGATGACGAACTTGCCAGTGACGATTTCATGAAGGAAGTACTTGCTCTGTCTGCACCGAGTGGTGTCAAGGTAGAGGTCAAAAGCGTTGGAGAAAGTCTGGAATCGATCGAATCATCGAAAGATGAAGATAGTACGCTGTTGCTTTTCAAAGAAGTTAAGTATGCCTATGAGCTGTACAAACTCGGTTACGATCTGAAGGAACTGAATATCGGGAATGTTGGCTCTTCTCCGGTACGTAAGGCAATTACTACTCAGGTTTACATGTCTGAGGAAGAAAAACGGATGTGCCGTGAGTTGAATGAAAATGGCGTTTACGTCTACATTCAGAAATTGCCACAGGATTCTCGGGTAGACGTTATGACAAAAATATAAGGAGGATAAAATTTATGCTGGTTCAAGCTTTAATTATGGCTCTCTTAGCTATGTTGAGCAAATGTGGTATGCCAATGTGGTCAAGATGGTCGCTCGGTATGGGTGCTCCATTAATTGCCGGTTTCCTGAATGGAATCATTATGGGTGATGTTTCCTACGGCTTGCAGATGGGCGCTTCAATCATGTTGGTTTATGTCGGTGTGGCGGTCATTGGTGGCGCAATTTCAAGTGACCCGATGCTAGGTGGCTGGCTGGGTGTTACTGCATCGATGATGGCTCATGCCGATCCGGAATTGGGTATTACGGTTGCATCTACATTAGGTATCATTGGCTCCTTGCTTTCTCCTCTGGAAAGAACAATCAACTCTGCCTGGGTAGCCCCGCGCGCATTCTTATGCTGAAAAGGGTGATACAAAGGGTGTCATGAGAATGGCTACAGTTGCTCCAATACTTGTTGCATTTGTACTTTACTTCATTCCTGGTTTCATTCTTCTTTACTTCGGTGCTCCTGCTCTGGAAGGTATTTTGGCTAACTTCCCGCCACAGATTACGGCAGCACTATCCACAGTAGGTAAGCTGTTGCCGGCATTAGGTTTGGCGATGCTGATCAACCTTCTTTATAAGAACATGCTTCTTCCGTTCCTCATCTTCGGTTTTGTTGCTTCGGCATATCTTGGATTGGGGACAATGCCCGTTGCATTCATAGGAGCTGGGTTGGCTATCTTACACTACGTTTACACAAAGAAGGAGGTGGAGTAACATGGCTAAAACATTAAGCAAAAAGACATTACAGAAGTCCTGGCTCAATTGGGTGACCTTTGGTCAACAGTGTTACAACTATGAAATCATGCAAGGATTGGGTTTTGCTTCTTCAATGATTCCAGTCATTGATGAGCTCTATCCTGATGATGTAGAGGCTAGGAAAGAAGCTCTGGAACGTCATTTAACTTACTACAATACAGAGAATAACTGGGGTGCTTCCGTTGCCGGTATCGTTGCTTCCATGGAAGAAGAGAAGGCGAATGGCGCAAATATCACTGACGGTTCAATCAACTCAATCAAAGCGGCTCTTTCCGGCCCCTTAGCTGGTATTGGTGATACGGTGACGCAATCTCTCGTTAAAACCTGTCTTTTAGGAATCTGCTGTGATCTCGCCCTAAAAGGGAATGCATTAGGTCCGATCATGTTCTTCGTGCTGATGTCTGCTTACACACTTGGCTTCAGTAAGTATGTATTTGAGCAGGGTTATAAATCAGGCAAGACTTCTGTAACAAAATTACTTGCGGGCGGTAAGATGACTGCTGTGACGGAGGCACTGGGCGCTTTGGGTCTCATGGTTGTTGGTTCGATGATTGCTTCTAACGTTAATGTAGTTACTCCGTTTGTGTTTAACTTAGGTCAGACTTCTGTCGAATTACAGGGGATCTTGGATGCTATTGTTCCCAAGCTCTTATCGATCGTCGCTGTATTCTTTACCTATCGTGCTGTTAATAAAGGTGTTAAACCGATTAAGATTATCGGCATCATGTTTGCTATCGGTATCATCGGCGGACTGTTAGGAATTCTTGGATAGGAGCAGATTTATGACAAGAGATTTAATGGCTGAACACATTAAACGGTTTGGTAAAGAAAAACCTATCATTGGGTGTCTTCATTTGAGAGCATTGCCTGG
>JAFUGM010000059.1 GCA_017469355.1 Solobacterium sp.
ATATCCGCTGCCTTTATATCTTCTTCCTTTAAACTTGAGGGTACCCTTTTGAGATTCAATTGTCTCATCAGTACTACATCCATACCACCTATTCTTCCGTCATTATTTATGTCACCCAACATTCTGAGCTTCACTTCATGGCTCTGCTCACTGCCATCTACATCAACCTCTTCGATCTTTACCAGGTATCCTTCTTTATAAACTGCCAGTTTGTATGTGCCTGTAGCGAGATTATCTGCCTTCCAGGTCTGAATGTATTTTTCTTCAGAGTCATAATCAAAGAGAGCATCGGCTTCTTTACCACCGGCTTTGATATCCTTTGTAATATCTTCATCTGCTAAGTAAGCATCATATAATGCAACCACATTAACTCGGTTACTTCCAAAAGATTCTACTGCCAGTTCAATACTGCCCTGTGCATCTTCATCTACGTATACTGCAGTAATGGTCACATCATCGATCGGCATCTTAAAGCTGATCGCTTGATCTCTGAGGGTTGTTGAATTCAGGAATTCAAGGTCTGTTATTGTCTTCCATCTAGCAAACTTATATCCCGCCTCAGGAGCCGGGGCAGTAAGAGTTACTGTTTCTCCCGCTTTATATTCACCAGAACCCGCAACGTTAATGTTAGAATTGCTGTTAACTGTTAATGAATAATTCGCTTTTACAACTTTAACCTTGCATTCTGCTGTATAGTGTCCATCCATTGTTTTTGCTGTAATTACAGCCTCTCCTAACGAGATTCCGGTAATCTTTCCAGCACTTGTAACTGTCGCAACATCAGTATTACTACTGGACCAGAGCACAATCTTCTGAGATGCATTTGCAGGGAGAACTGTTTCCGTGAGTGCAGCAGAAGTCCCTTGCGCAACCAACAGCTCTTTCTCAGAAAGTGAAATGCCATTAACACGCACCGCACTTCCTTCCGCACCTACATATCCGTTGGTCATTACCGAGAAGCCATCATTGGAGTTAAGCTGTATGTTGTATCGTTTTGACGTGTCAAGTCCTTTAAGATCCGTTTCCGTAAAACCATACCGGAAATTTCCCATGTCTGCCGATGACACTTCCATATCTGATTCATTAAGCTGAATTGTCTTGATTAAATTAAATGTGCCATATTCATACAACGAAATACGGATGGGGAAGCTCGTCTTCTTAAAGTTCTCAGTGTATACGCCAGTAATGAACGACCATGAATCATCAAAAGTGAAATTTATAGATCGTGAAGATGATACTTGCTTACCATATGTATCTGATCCATAGGTCGCTTCATAATAAGAGATTTCTGGATTAAATATATACATCGGCGTTTTGCCATTTTTCAAAAGTCTGACATAAATTGTACTTTGATTTTCCGGAATGCCCGTCACTTCTAGGCTTAAATATTCCGAAAGATTTTTTGAGGTTATCTTGATGTTATTTAATCTCTGTTTCTCCGAATCATATACTTCAAGTGAATATCCAGTGTTCCATAATTGGTCAGCTGTCTTTCCTGATTGAACTGCTTCATCAATTTCAGGAGAAAATAGCATTACTGTGAGTTTTCCATTTGATAATCTTGTTTCTTGACCGCTCAAACAGAAGGTTCCACTCACCACAACGAAGATGTCATATTCGTATATTTCTTTATTGTTTTCATAGATCCTGATGACATATCTTCCATCATTTGTTATAGGAGAATTCAGTTTTATTTCTCCCGAATAACGTACATGCTTGTCATATCCTTCGCCATCATATCCTTTAGCATTCAGCTGTTTAACATTTCCTAATTCATTTCCATTTATATCCAAAATAGAAGCGCTAAGCTTGCGGTTCATATTTGATGGATCAAACTCTATAATTCCGATTGGAACAACTGTTAAGGATTTAGTAAAGGAAGTCTGCTCAGCAATGTAAAAATCAGCTTCATTACGCACATAATCACTTTCTATCCAGTTCGTGAAGAAGTAGTCACTATAGTTAGTTGAAATTCCACCAGTAAATAACGTTCCTGTTAAATGATAGTTTATATAGTTCTCCGGTATCCATTTGAATCCTTCCAGATCATAAAGTTCTCCAGTCCAGAGATCATCACGCGAAAGAACCAGTTCGCCTTTCGCGATCACTTTATTGCTTTCTACAGGATCATATATATTTACAGTAAGGACTCCACTAGTAGCTCCATGAACCGTTACATCCAACTCCTGATCATTACGATTGTAGTAGAATTCATACACGGAAACTTTATTTAATGAAATATATAAGCTGTTATGATCTGCCGCATCCAAAAAGCTATATCCATCTTTTGTTTGGAATTCATAATCACAGTTCAAATAGTCAGACATATTCCAGATCGAATTTGATTTTTTCAGGCGGTATACATACCCGGGATTGCCTTCATAGTCAATTGAATATATGCATTCCGCATCCGAAGTTATTTCGTTCTTCCCTGATTTGAGTACTGGCCAGACCTTGGTTGTATCAATATTTTTTCCTTGTACATAAACAAATACATAATCTCCGCTTTGATCGAATCTTTGTGAAGTCGGGGCATATGTTGTTACACCAGTAATAACGGATTTATCGCCCGATAAAACATGCACTTTATCTTTAAAAGTATATGTTTTGCCATCTAAAACTACCCTGACAGAATAATCACCAGGACTTAAAGGCCTTGTGAAGCGGAAGAATCCATAAAGTGTTGGAATCCGAATGTTATCATAATAAACATTTCTTCCATTCAATTCAGATGCATATACGTCATTGTATGCACTTGAAGATACGTGTAGATCTTCTGTCGCGCATTCTGCCACCTTATTTCCAGCACTGTCTATTAAAGACATTTCCGTAAAACTCATTCCGTTGCTAAATGGAACAAATATCTCAAGCCCATTAATGTTTTTATATTCCGCAGATGACAGGAAAGAGATATCCTCCATATATCCATCTAATTCATCAGAAAGCGTTATTGTTAACGTCCCTTCATAAACAACAGGAGAATTACTATCTGCGCCACGTCTGATAACCACTTTAGCGGAATAAGTTCCTGCACCAATTCCCAATTCAGATGCGAAATGATCCAGCGAAATGAAAGACCCATATGAAATATACTGGGTTCTTGTAATTGTCTTATTATTAACTGTAACTTCCACCGTGTAATCATCAGATCCGGTACTATTTTCGGTCAATAAAATGAATACCGGCCAATCATCTCCGATACGATAATATTTACTCAACGAAGACGCTTTAATATCATTCAATATTTGGGTGCTTAATACGTACTTCAGCCACTCATAAGGAGAAGAATAAGTTTCATACACCTTTGACGGAACGTACTCCAGTTTCAAGCCGTCTTCCGTCAACCTGTTCCCTTCAAGAGCAATCCATCTCAATTCATTAAGAGAAGAAAGATCGGGAATAGTAGATATCTTATTATTGCTTAAATCCAGTTGCTCAAGACGCTTAAAATTTACAAGTTCTGAGATGTCTTCCAAGCTAACATCTTCTATATCTATATAGATTAAACTGGGTAAATGCCGAATACCTTTTAATGATTTTATAGAAATACCATCATCCGCATTGATGTATAGATTGGTAATGCCAGATAACTCTGAAGCCCTGAGTTTACCATCTCCATCTGAATCGTAAGTATTAATCAAATACTTAAATAAATTTGCGTCAAAATCAGTCTCCGGCAGAATTGTATCCGCGTTTGTTTTAATTGTTTCAGCATATTCTTCTCCCATTCCTTCAACAGAAATGTTCTCGCCATTTTGAACCAAACAAAGATCATAATAAACCTCATATTCTGAGTTAGGCTCTAAATCCGAAATTACTACAGAATTATACCCACCCCATGTGGTGTTGTATGTATCTTCACCTTTCTTTCGATAATGCGCCGCCAGGCTTACCTGTTCCTTATCAATGGTTTTTTCTAAATTAAGCTCGATAGATCTTGATATGGAAGTAGTAGTAACTTCAACATCTGAAAGCTGGTAGACCAGATTTTTCCGATCTAAGGGTTCTATCGTTATCGTCTCTGACTCGGCTCTTTCTCCACTTACTGTTGTCACATAGGCGGTAATTGTGTTTATGTCATTCATTAATGGCACAACACATGTAGCAATCTCTTTTTCTGTATAAGCATAGGAATCAAACGTATCATTAGCACTAACCCATATGCCACTTATCGGTTCGTATTGAGGATTGTTAACTGTGAATCTTACACTCGCCGCAAAATATCCTACGTCATCTACACTGATATCTCCTATGGATATTTCTGATTTCTCTAACGCTGCTTTCGTAGTGAAAGATTCCGGTTCCGAGATTACATAGCAGTGGTCTCTCCATTCCGTTCCATCACTTTCGTAGTTTTCATAGACGAATTGATACCAGTATGTAGTTTCAGGTTCTAATGCGTCTGTATCAGGCAATTCAACTGTAAAAATACCAGACTGATAATTCTGGCTTTTTGCCCAGGCATGCTTTAAGCGATAAATGTCACCAATCGAAAAATCGTAACCAATTGTTTTTAAATCATCAGGATCGGTAGACGCAATAACAATGATATTTAGTTGAAACGGAGATACAGTGCCTTCAATCACTGCAGAATTACTATATGGAGTTACCTTAACATCAGAAACGCTAACACCCTTCCATGCATCTGAGAAATATGTTTCATTCTGGATGCTTCCCGATTCATTTATTGTCCATACCGCATAGATTCTTGTCTCTTCGAAGAATGGTGTTGAAGCTAAATCGATGAGATCATTACCTTCTACATTCCTACTCCAGCCAGCAAAATCAGCGCCTTCAAGATATGGCTGCGGCACAGAGGTGATGATATTACCTGAAGAGATCGTTGCACTGTATTCTGTAGATGCATCCGAAAACACACCTCCATTGGCATCAAACACAATCTCAACAGTCTGTTCTTCTTCAGTGACTTCGATTGATGGCACTTCATAAGAAACATTATCTTCTTCAGGCTGTGCGGCATCAGAATCTACTGGTGTGTCATTTTCATCAGTAATTTCCTCACCATCGTCTGATATTGTTTCATTTTCCTGAATGGATTCTGTATCAGCCTCTTCGCCTTCCGCAACAATGTTGTATTGATACTGGGAGAATAACAGACTGAATGATAATAAAGCGGTAAAGATCTTCCTCATGATAACTACCTCCCCTACAGGTCTTTCTTTAAAAATGGGCGCACATCCTTTTACGGATGTACGCCCCTAATGACGAATTCGAGCGATCAATTCTTTATTGGTCGGTCATCCATATTATATTTCGTATTGTTATGTAGAGTATTACTTCCACTTCCGCAGCATCATAGCAGCACCAACTGCCACAACTGCGTTAATTCCAAGTGTCACAATACAGCTGAATGCGCCGAAGGTATCACTTGTGTTTACTACTCCTACTCTTCTGGATGAAGCAGTGGAATGCCATACACCATTGTTATCTTCATAACCAAGCTGACATGCCTTAGCAGATTCATTCCAGTTATATCCCGCAGGGAATCCTGCATCCTGACATGTTGTTACTCCAGATGCAGCAGCGCTCGCTGTTGTAGAAGTCTTGGAAGAAGAGCTACTGGTCACCGGCTTTGCCTTAACAGTCAGTGTGCCTTCCGCTTCTTCACCATTTTGATATACGAACTTCACAGTGTGATTTCCTGCCGCAAGCGTATTCAGATAATCTGCTTTGAACGTTGCGATTGTGGATCCAGAAACAGTCTCTACATCTACTTCCTTGCCATCAACCTCAATCTTATCCAGCTGATCATTCGGACCAGTACATGTGATCTGTAATGTTCCGCTTCCGCCTAAAGTCCAGTTAGCATCTTTTACTTCATAGCCTACGACAGACAATGTAATTGCATCACTATCGGATGGCGTAAATACGTAGTTCGGATCGGAGCTTTCAAATGTATAACTTACTGCAACGCTTTCGCCTTCACCCGACTTATCCAGTGCCGCAAGTTCCGCAACTGCTCCTTCATAAGTGAGGCCACTCTTTTCTCCAACAGAGTATGTAATGGTTCCTGGTACAGTCTCTCCATTTACACCAATGAATTCCGGCTCAGTGAATCGTCCGTCATTCAACGGAGTGGTCTGCTCCGCACTGGATTTCACAGTCGGAGAAGCTTTAGCAACCGTAACATTAAATGTCAGTTTCACACCGCCTTCAGGCAGCTTGTAATTACTATTATCGATCTTGGTGATTGTAAGTGTTGCAGTATTGGTTCCTGCATCCGCTTTATCCATCTCAGCCGCTTCACCAGAAGCTGTTACAGTATCATCACCAATCAAGCCAACAACTTCTTTCGCTTCAGTAACATCGGTTGATGTTGTTCCATCATATACACGGTCTGTAATATCATCCGGTGCTGTGAAGTTATCTGCACTGAGTTCCTTCGGTGTAATGGTACCTTTTCCAGTTAATGTTAAGCCCTCCGCAATAACATAGTTTTCACTGCCATTACCTGTAATTTCATCTGCTGTAAGAGTAACTGTACGGCTTCCCGCATCCTTTGAATCATATGTTGCGGTGGTCTGCAGATTCACTTCATCTCCATTCACAACAGAAGCAGCTTTCGCAGGAACTGTGACACCTGCATCAGCTCCAGTTGTTCCATCGTATTCTTTTTCGATAGAAGCAGGAGTCTCAAAATCAGATGCGGTCAGAGTTTTCTTTGCGATATCAACAGTGCCAGAAGTAATGGTGTATGTCTTTCCATCCTCTGTCACAAAATCAAGCGTGTAACTATAAGAGCGTGGTGTCGGATACTGATCATCTGTCTCAGGAGTAAGCTTCACTGTTCCCTTAACTTCAGTTCCATCAATAGATGCTGTTACCTTGGAATCATCCCATGTAACGATATCCGCAAATGTATCGCCGTATACCGGGTTCTCCAGTACTGTGATATATCCATCATCGAGTGTGAATTCAATATCAACAATTGTTACAGCAATCTGTCCGCTTACTGGTTTGTAGTTCGAATTCTTATAAGAATATTCGATTGTCGCTGTGTCACCCTTCTTAAGTGTCTTGAGCTTACTTACAATCTCATCATATGTGGTGGTTGCGCCATCATAGCTGAGCGCCACATCACTTACTGCTTTTTCATCAACTCCAATGATTTCAGGCTTTGTGAAGGTTCCCACTTCCACAACAACATTCTGTGTCTTCTTGGTGTTGTCTGTTGCGGTTGCAGGAGCAATTGTTCCTTTTCCTGTAATCGTTGCGGAAGTATCGAATGTGTAGTTGTCATTATCCACTTCACTCGGTGTAAAGGTAACTTCAATATCATCACCCGCATCTGCAGACGCATATTCAGCAGTTCCGGTTAATGTGACAGTCTCATCATCATCCGTCACCGTTACGCTTGTCAGGTCGCTGGAGGTTGTTCCGTCGTATTCCTTTTCCTGTTTATCGAAGAAAGCTGTTTTCAGATCCAATGGCTTCTTTTCAATTGTGAACTCTCCTGTTGCGGAGTTTTTATAGTTCTTTGTGAACTCAACCTTAACAGTAGCTTTACCGGCGTTTACGTTGTTTTCGTAGCTAACGTTATATTCAGAATCAGAAACTTCAGCTCCGTTGATCTTTACCGTTACATCCGGTTTCTTTTCCTGCTTGTCATAGGTGTAAGTTTCTTCTGAAACAGTCACTTCTGCCTTACTTCCATCAGCACGTTCAATGGTTACTTTGCCGATTTCCGTATCATCTGTAGGGCCTTCATACACAGTGCCACTGCCGCTAAGGCGAAAGAAGATCTTATATGTTCCTGCCTCCTTAACTTCAGTTACAGGTTTGCCATCAGAATCCTTTACAGTTACAGTGACTTCTCCGTGTTCTGCATCCGCACCATCAACTGTCACATTCTCTTTAATTGAATTCAGCTTATCCTGGCCATCATATTCAATTGACGTCTCACCATCATAGGATGCGTTTGCCTGTTTTCCTGTAACTGTCACAGTAACAGCGCTTGTTTTAGTGACTCCGTCTTCAGTGTATGTAAGAGTAACTTCTTCAGTCCCTTTTTCCGGGAACGATTCAACGCTTGCGGTGTAAGCGCCATAGATTAGTTCTGCTTCTGTTCCATCATCATAAGAAGCAGTAACCTTTACTTTATTACTGACATCTTTATATGAACTTCCAACTTCTACGGATGTGCTTGTCGCAGAAGGAGCAATACCCGTTAATTCCTTTGCGGCAGTTTCAGGGAATTTCACAGCAACTGTTACAGTATTTCCTGAAACACTTGCCTTCCAGGTTTCACCGTTCACTTTTACTGTGACGTCATCCGCAAAGCGAACAGAATCTCCACCCTGAATTGTAATTTCCGCAGCATAACTAGTACTAGCCTTAAAAATCGCATCTCCTCGAGGCCACTCAATTGAAGCGGTTCCCTTTGAAGTGGTCACGGTTGTAGCAGGGGTTGAGCCTTTTTTAGGAGCTTCTACCTCAATTTCAACTAATTTAGTAGGAAGGATTACCTGAGATTCAGGAACTTCTTTTGTATTTCTTTCGCTTCCGCTGAAATTTGCGGTGTAATAAAGCATGTCATCTAAATCTAAGCCATCAATCACCTCTATCATTTCAAATTCGTCAGCATAGATACCGCAATCACCATCAGCTCCATCTATTACTGAAAACGAAAACGTGATCAGATTGGATCTTTTGTCGATCGTTATCGGGTCATTTGCACTTCCCGCATATTGGATTTCTCCTGATTCTGCATAGACGTCAGCTTTTTCGCCTAACGCATCCCCCTCGGTATATTCTGCGAATGATAATTTAGAACTATCGTAGTGTAGATAAAAGCCCAAATAGCTTAGGTCTTCGCAAGCTCCGATATCCACAGTTACTGTCACTGTGCTGGCATTATCATATGCAGAGGATACATAAATTCTCGGAGGATTCGTCCACTCCTCTTCCGCATTCACCACTATGCTCTGCGGCAGGATACTTAAAGCCACTAAAAGCGATGTAATGATTGATAAAAACTTCTTCAACATAGCTTTCCCCTCAAACTTTCATGAAGAGTACACCAAAAAGTGTACTTAACGGTTCAGAAGAGGAACAAAGTTGAAAAAAGCGCATGAAAAACTCTAATGCGCTTTGTGTAGATAATTGGGCATTTTACCCCCGTCATCTATATTGTTTTAGGCATTTCGCTTCTTATAAAATTATATGCGTATAAGTGATCTAAAGGTACACTTTTGGGGCAATCCGGCCAGTGTATCTTTTTATATTGTGTAGCGAATGATGTCGCTGGCATGTCACAGATACGTGCGCCTGCACGCATGGATATTTCCTTGTTGTGAACACGTTCCGCAACCTCATTGAAGTTATCGGGAAGCGGTCGGGTAGGACGGCCGAATTTCACACCTCTTGCCTTAGCCACCGCAATCCCTTCTGCCTGACGTTCCCGGATATTATTTCTCTCATTTTCCGCTACGAAAGAAAGCAGCTGTAATACCAGATCAGAGATAAATGTACCTACCAGATCTTTCCCCTGTCTTGTATCCAGCAGCGGCATATCAATTACCACGATATCTGCTTTCTTTTTCTTTGTGATCAGCTGCCACTGTTCAATGATCTCTTCGTAGTTTCTGCCAAGACGATCAATGCTCAGGATGAAAATGACATCCCCTTTTCTTACTTTCCGCATCATGCGTTTGTAACTGGGACGCTCAAATGTTGCGCCTGATATCTTATCCACATAGATCGAATCGCGGTCAATGCCCTGACCTAACAGCGCAATGACCTGGCGTTCTTCATTCTGATCTGTGCTTGATACTCTGGCGTAGCCATAATTCATACCACTGTACTCCCGGGCAGATCACGGGAATTCCAGGTTATTCGCTCAGACCCAGATCCCTGTTAATCCGCTTGATGAATTCCTGTGTATACGCCCGATCGATGTTATAAGTTTCAAACTGTTTCTTCTGTTCATCGGTGAGGCCGTAAAGCAGCGCGTACTGATTCTCCCTTGTCCGGGTCACAAACAGGCGTTCCAGCTCACCGATCTTTTCAGTTACGCTGTCTTCCGGTACGGTGCTCTTCTTTGCCATGCGGGCATCAATCATACTGCGGAAAATACCTGCCAGGAAATCTCCGAATAGGGTGGTATCAGTCGTTTCGTCCACGGCGTGGAAGGAAGTCATGAGACCTGCGCGGTACTGTTCCAGTGCTTCTTCTGCTTTCAGATCTTCTGACGAAAGCAATGCGAAACAGCCAAGACGAGCCTGTGCGGATGCCGTATCAGCTTCCTGCACTTCCTCCGCAAGGTTCCATTCCTTCAGGAAAAGAGTATGATTCTTTTCCGCCTTTTCACGCTCTTTGTTGTAAAAGGTATGAAGATGATTCAGCTTCCCCTTTGAATCCAGTTCGGTAGTCAATGCCTTTTCGGAATAGCTGCGAAGTGCCTTTCCATCCTTTCCGCGTACCGCAAGGAATCCTTCTTTCGCAAGCGGTGCCTCCGGGCTCACTTTCACAACACACTTCAGGCCTTTTTTCATCAGATTCTTAACGAGCACTGTTGAAGTAGGTTCTTCATTCAGCGTTGCGACAAACTTGTCATACTGATACGCTGCTCCTCGCTCTGCCATCTGCTCAAGAATAGCGCTCTCTGTCTTTGCACCATCATATATGGCGTAGTATAACGGAGCCCCATCCTCAAGACGTGATGCGACTGCAATCTTCAGCGCATCGTTGAGCTTCTGTACGGTCAGCTGTACCACCGTATCCGCATCGGTCTCCGTGATATTCCAGAGTTCAAAGAACCGGGCGATATCCTTTCCCTTAAGTTCAGGAACCCGCAGTTCACTATTGAAGAGCGGATGTTCAAAGGCATACTCTTCCGGTGTAACACTTCCATTTGTGACTAAACGGTACACCCCATAGTCAAGAATGGACGATGCGGAAGAACCGAATACCTTCTTAAGAATCCGGGAGAGATTACTGTCATTCAGGAACTTTTCCAGTACGACAACCGTACCGATCTTAAGCGCATCAGACTTCTCTGGCGTTTCATCGGTCGTTCCAGCCCCCGGGACATACTTGTAGTAATTGGTATTAGGAATCATCATCGTATCGCTGACTGCCTTGCCAATACCGCGGCGAAGATCTTCGTTATACTTCTTTTCCTTGTTATAACGCTTCTCCACAATCCAGTAGATATACGTGGTATCTTTCTGTCTGACCTTGACTGATTTCTTTGGGATTTCAACTAAATTATCCATACTCTTTTTTCACCTCAAACCTGTTATAACATCAAGTATACACCAGTTTAGTTGCGCTTGTAACTAAACTGAAATACCACATTTTAAAACACCCGGAATCCCGGGTGTTTGCTTGATTAACGCTTTGCTTTGGAAAGTGCCTGGTCCAGATCTTCAATCAGATCTTCAATATCCTCGATTCCGGCGGAGATTCGAATCAGATTGGAGGTAATACCGATACTTTCCTGTTCTTCTTTGGTATAGGACTCATGGGTCATGGTTGCCGGACGGCAGATGAGTGATGCCGTTCCGCCAAGACTTACCGCGAAGTTATATAACTTCAGCTCCTGTACAAAGGTCTTAAGGTCATACTCTGCTTCATTGAACTGGAAGGAAAGCACCGCCCCGGCGCCACTTGCCTGGCGGGCCTGAATATCCGCATTGGGATGATCGGGAAGACCTGGGTAATACACCTGCTCACTTGCAGGATGGTCATGGAGGTATTCCGCAATTTTCTGCGCATTTTCCTGCGCCCGTTCCAAGCGGATTCCCAGAGTTTTAATTCCCCGTAATAACAGGAAGGAATCAATTGGTGAAAGAATTCCACCCAGGGTGTTGTTAATAAAGCGCATGCGCTCATTAAGTGGACCGTCATTGGTAATGACAAGCCCTGCCAGCACATCAGAATGACCGGAATAGAACTTCGTAGCGGAATATACAACGATATCCGCCCCGAGGGATAACGGTTTCTGCAGGTAGGAGGTCATGAACGTATTATCCACAACTACCCGGATTCCCTTCTTATGTGCTTTCTCTGCGACTGCCTGAATATCTGTTACTTCCAGTAACGGATTAGATGGTGTTTCGATAAACACCATAGAGGTATTCTCAGATGCCTGTTCAAAGTCATAAGAATTGAAGTCATTGACGACTTCATACTGGATGCCTCTGGACTCAAAGAGATTTGAGACAAAGCGCCAGGTTCCTCCATATACATTGTTGTTTATGAGGACCTTCTCCCCTGACTTTACCAGTTCGAATACGATCGAGGTTGCGGCCATGCCTGAACCGGTCGCGATCGCATATCCCGCTCCTTCCAGCTCCGCCGCCAGTGCTTCCACTGCCGCCCGGGTTGGATTGTTTCCACGGGAATAGGCATATTCACCGAAGGTTTCAGTATCCGGCTGAGAAAACGCAGCGGAAAGATAAATCGGGTAATTTACTGCCGATTTTCCGGACTCATCTTTCTTTCCGCCATGATTCGCTGTTGTATTGAACTTCATATCTGCTCCTTTACTTGTTGAAAATACCCAGGAACTGCTTTGTACGTTCCTCTTTCGGATTTTCTATAACTTCTTTTGGATCGCCTTCTTCCACAATGACGCCGCCGTCCATGAAGATGACACGGTCTGCCACATCTCTTGCGAATGACATTTCATGAGTCACCACGATCGTGGTGATGTTCTCCTGTGCCACTTCCTTAATGACATCGAGTACACCCTGTACCAGTTCCGGATCCAGCGCGCTGGTCGGTTCATCAAACAGAATGACATCCGGGTTAAGTGCCAGTGCCCGGGCAATACCGACACGCTGCTGCTGACCACCGGAAAGCTGCGATGGATAGAAGTCACTGCGCTCTGACAGGCCAACTTTTTCCAGTAACCGCCGAGCAGTCTTCTCTGCCTCATCGGCAGGAATCTTCTTAACCTTAATTAATGGTGTCGTGATGTTCTTAAGGGCTGTCATATTGGAAAACAGCGCATAGTTCTGGAATACCATGGCGGTTGCCCGCTGGATTTCCAGTGTCTTCTTCTTATCGAGATGTTCACTGTCATAGGTATGTTCACCAATGGTGACGATACCTTTATCCGGAACTTCCAGAAGATTGAGACACCGCAGAAAGGTACTCTTACCGGAACCGGAGGGTCCGATAATCGCAAGGGTTTCCCCTTCCTGCACTTCAGTGCTGATTCCCTTCAGCACCTGAAGGGAGCCGTAGGATTTATAGAGGTTTTCTACTTTAATCATGCGGAGGCCTCCTTTGTGCCGGTATCAGACACACTGAGTTTTCCTTCAATCACTTTCTGTACATAGGTCAGAATCGTACAGAACATCAGGTAAATAAATCCGACCTCAAGGTACAGCAGTAACGGCTCAAAGGTCGTCGCCACAATACGCTGGGTTGCCATGAACATTTCTGTCACGGTAATGTTCGATGCAAGAGAGGTATCCTTGACCAGAGAAATGAAGGAATTGAATAATGCCGGAATGGAAATCTTCAGCGCCTGGGGCAGGACGACATAAGCCATCTGCTGCACATAGGTGAACCCACATGCGCTGCAGGCTTCCTTCTGGGTTTTAGGAACAGCGAGAATCGATCCGCGAATGGTCTCTGAGGCATACGCACCGATATTCAGTGAGAATGCGATGATTGCGGAAGGAAGTGCACTCAGCTTGATTCCGATATTGGGTAATCCATAGAAGATAACAAACAGCTGCACCAGCAGCGGTGTACCGCGGAAAACCCATACATAGAACCAGCAGATTTTATCGAGAACCTTTACTTTGGAAACCCGGATCAATGCCACTACGATGGCGATAATCAACCCCAGTGCGAACGAAACCAGGGTAAGAGGAATCGTGTAGATGATTCCGGGTATCAGAATCTTGAAAAAGGATCCGAGCAGGATCCTTAGCCAACGGGGTTCCATTATTTAGGACTGGAAATATCTTCCCCGAAGTAGGTTTCAGATATTTCCTTCAGCTTCCCGTCCGCACGCAGTTCCGCGAGGGCTTCGTTGATCGCAGCCTGGAGGTCTGCGTCTTCCTTACGAATCAGAACTGCACTTTCTGTCGCTTCACTGGATTGATCAGCGACTCTGACAGCCGTATCCGGCTGCTGTTTCTTATAGTCAAGATATGTGACGTTGTCATTGATAGTTCCATCTGCTCTTCCCTGAAGAACGAGCTGTACGGAATCAGAGAATCCATTGGTGGAAACAATCTCTGCGCCATAGGATTCACCAAGCTTTGCCCAGTTGGAGGTAATGGTCTGTGCCAGTGACTTTCCATCAAGATCTTCAAAGCTGTTGATATCGGTATTGTCTTCTCCTACGATCAGAACACCATAGGAATAGGTGTAACTGTCAGAGAACAGATACTTCTCCTGACGCTCTTCGGTAATGGATACCTGATTGGAAATCGCGTCATACTTCTTCGCGTCGAGTCCGGCAATAATCGAATCCCACTGGGTCTCCGTAAATCTTGCCTCGACACCGAGTTTCTCCGCAACTGCACGGGCGATGTCTACGTCATAGCCAACGAGCTCATCCGCATCATTGTGGTAGGAATACGGTGCGTAGGTTCCTTCGGTTGCGAATGTGATATAACCCTGAGCCTGAATTGCGCCCCAGGTAGTATCCGGTGTGGAAGTGGAGGATGAAGAGCTTCCGGAAGATCCGCATCCTGCTAACAGTACTGCTGCTAACGCCAGAGATGTATATTTTAGTGTTTTGTTTTTCATATTACTTTCCCCTTCTATTACTTCGTGTGTTCTGTTGTGTTATGACTCCTTACACATCGTGCGGTATGTCGAATCTTTCATTCGCATACTATGTACCTCCTGACCCCATTAAGAGGATTGCCCTTTCAGCGTAACCTTTCATGCATGATATGTGAAATTTATAATTCCAATCGTTACTTATAGGTTTGGTATATACCGTCACATCTTCTGTTTTGTGAAAAGACAGCTCATTTTTATTCATAGCTCTCAAAAATACCTAACCGAATCATCATGAGTTAATTGAAAAGGATTTGAACGGTTTTCGATGAGATACCTGCTTCAGAATTGCCAAAACAAAAAAAAGCAGCCGAACATAAGCTGCCCAATTTCGTATTGTGTTAGATATACCCTTCCCCTCGTAACGATTCCAATCCTCAATGCACAGTCCTGACCATTTTGAAAGCCTTATCCGCAATCTTGTCGAACACCTCTTTTGTGATGGGGGTAACAAGGCCGTCTCCCATTACGTTTGCCACGGCATCAGAAAAGACCTCCATATCCGATTCTGTGAGACCGGATTTTGCGAGGTCTTCATTAAAGAAACAATCCGATAGTTCAGAAGACGTTATTGATTGTTGCCAGCCTGATGATCGTGCCAATTAATGCGCATAAATGATATATATTCGTGCCAAAATGTGTGTTACACCACCGATTATTCGCCCGTTTTTGTGTAAAACGTGGTTGCCATGAGAAGACAAATATATGAGGAACTAATTGACTGGAAGATAAGTGTCCAAGTCGATTCGCTAATTATCTCCGCAAAATCCATAGTTATTGGACCTAAAGGAGATTTCATTACAGTTTTGCATAATGAGCATTTTCAGGTTTCACACTGACTGTTCGCTACACTTCAGCTAACGAATTAAGTGACAAAAAGCGGTCCAGAGAAATATGCATAACATTGCTGGTGGAATAGTCAATATTGTCTGTCGTTACCAGAATTTTTCTGTCTATTTGTGACAATTCCTCAAAAGGCCGCATCTCCCGCTGCCATGCTTTTTCTTCCGCAACACTCAGTGCCACCTGAACAAAGTATTTCTTTCCATCCTTCTCGGCAAGGAAGTCGATTTCTCTTCCTTTGCCGGTAATGAATACGGAAACATGATAGCCCATATACGTCAGCTCATTGAAAACGATATTTTCCAGATTATGACTCAGATCATATCGGTTATCAAACACTTCCAGTGAGTTGAATGCGACGTCTGCGTCATAAACTTTGTAATAATAATCCAGCGCTCGCTTTGCTTTTGTAGAATATCTGCTCAGATGCGAAATCAGATATGCTTCCTCCAGATAATCCATCCATTTCTTGACTGTCTTGTCGGTCACCTTGGATTCGTTTCTACACATGTAATCTGTAATGCTGCTAACCGAAAAGGTTCTTGCATTCGTGATGAGAACATAGTCCACAAGCTTTCTGAACTCATCGGGCTTATTGATCCGCTTGCGGATAATGATATCTCGGAAGACAATCGTTTCCTTGAGATCTCGAAGATATGCGTTCTGCGCATCGCTGTTTTGAAATTCGATTCGCTTCGGAAATCCTCCCCAGATCAGATAATCCGTTGTGCTGAGAGGATATCTCAGCTCGGATGCATATTCTTTCAGTTCTCGATAAACAAACGGATAAATACGGAAAGAAACAAATCTGCCGGAAAGATGGTCGGTAAACTCTCCTGATAGCAGCTTGGAATTAGAGCCTGTAATAAACACTGAGCAGTTTCGGACTCTCAAAGTTTTCACTGCTTCAGCCCATTCTTCCACTGCTTGTATTTCATCCAGGAATACATAGCAAAGCCCTTCTTTTCGGTTTTTTTCCACGTAATCAAGAAGATGCTTCCAAGTTGGTAATTGGCTTTCCGTCTCTTTATCTTCGAAGTCCAAAAAAATAATATTATCGCTGTTTTGTGACAGTTCATCCCTGATCTGGGAAAGAACAATCGATTTACCGCAGCGGCGAATACCAGTGATTATTTTGATCAGATCACTATTGTAAAACGGTCTGATCTGCTTTAGATATGC
>JAFUGM010000060.1 GCA_017469355.1 Solobacterium sp.
CCCATCGGCTCCTCACCATACGAATCGGAAGTGGAATTTAGTCTTCTCGATTGATTGAAAGCCTTGATTTCACTTCTTTTTGTCATACCTCAAAGTGGTCTGCTTACAGGTACTATTCTACCTTACCTTCTTATTTCCACCGACATAAACAATGCATATCCCTCGATATGCACTGTTTCTGTAAGACTTATTTCCACTTCTTTTTTTCGATTTCTGAAGTGGAATTTACTTTTCTACTTCAGCCCTTTTTCTGTACCCTTTGAATTCAAACGGCTTCGTACCCGGAAGGGAATTATGTAAAATGAGTGTATTACAAAAAGAGGAAGCCATTATGCTTGAACTGAATTCACCTGCGCCGGAGTTTACGCTTCCGGACCAGAATGGGGAACTCCATTCACTTTCTGATTTTCGCGGATCGAAAGTTATTCTTTACTTTTATCCAAAAGACAACACCTCCGGTTGTACAGCGGAAGCCTGTTCCTTTCGTGACCGCTTTCCTGCATTTTCCGAACAGGGCGCTGTTGTCATTGGTATCTCCAAAGACAGTGTGAAAAGCCATAAAAACTTTGAGACGAAACAGGAACTTCCATTCCTTCTGTTATCTGATGAAACTGCGGAAGTCATTCAGCAGTATGACGTCTGGAAGGAAAAGAAACTGTATGGGCGTACCTATATGGGAACCGAACGCAGTACGTATCTGATTGATGAAGAGGGAATCATCCGCAAAGCTTATCAGAAGGTAAAACCTTCTTCGCATGCGGATCAGGTTTTGAGTGATCTTCAATGAAACTGATACTTTCACCTGCCAAAACGATGCGAAAAGAAGAAGATCTCGCTCCCTGGGGCAGACCGCAGTTTCTTGCGGAAACAGCGGAACTGCTGGACGCGTTGAAGGCATTATCGCCGAAAGAGCGAAAAGCACTGTGGAAGTGCAGTGATTCCATCGCTTCCCTGAATGAAGCGCGGCTGGCGGGTATGAATCTTGAAGCAGGAAGTTCCCCAGCGCTTTACTCCTATTCCGGGTTGGCGTATACGCATCTTTCTCCGGAATCTTTGAGTGATAAAGAATTGTCCTATCTCGAGGAGCATCTTCGTATTTTATCTGGCTTTTATGGCATCTTACGGCCAATGGATGGCATTGTCTCCTATCGTCTTGAAATGGCAGCTCCTTTACAGGTTAAGGGGGCGAAGAATCTGTATGAGTTCTGGGGAGATCGCCTTGCGAAGACCTTCGGGGAAGAAACGGTGATTGACCTTGCATCCGAAGAGTATTCTTCCGCTGTGACACCATATCTTTCCAAAGGACAGCGGATTCAGGTGATCTTCGCGCAGGAGTCAAACGGAAAGCTTACAGTAAAAGGAACATTTGCGAAGATGGCCCGAGGTGATCTGACCCGATGGATGGCAGAAGAAGGTATCGAACATCCAAACGAGCTTATCCGCTATGATCGGGGATACCATTATGATCCTTCCGCTTCCGATCCCGAACATTACGTCTTCATCAAAGAATAAAATAGTCTCTTTACTCAAGAAATTCCGGCGAAAAGGAGCGAATAAACAACAGACTGCCCAATCCATGATTAAGCAGTCTTTTTGTTAGGAGGAAATATAACAAGCACTGCTATATTACGCAAAGCAAGGGGCAGGTATCGTTACAGTTGAAAAATATTCTGGGATTGTAAGGCAGAAAATCAGTGTATGCCTATGAGGTTTTTCAAAAGAGCAGCTGGGAGTTTCCGGGTGATCCGTTGAACTTGGAACACAGGGACAGTCGATCCTCTGGCGAAGAGGACATCATCCATAAGATTTTGATGAAAGGTATGGTAGGTGTTGAATTCGTACCTGAAAACTGTATTCTGCCATGCGGTAATGAAAAAGAAAACGTCTGTCAGCCTTGTTACAAAATAGGGCAGACAGACGTTTTCAAGATGCTGTTCAGTTTCTCTTATTCGATGTTATGTCGGCTCTATGGTGATCATGGTTCAACCAATGATAGGCCAACTGCAGAGAAGAATTTATCAGGATTGAGAAAACTATTCTTCGGCAGCTTCTAGTGCGATCTTCATCATGTTAGTGAAGGAGGTCTGACGCTGCTCAGGAGTGGTGATTTCGTCATAGACGAAGCTGTCAGAAACGGATAACAGACATGCGGCTTTCTTTCCCAACACATTCGCGTTGGAGAACAGCGCAAAGCTTTCCATCTCAGCGCAGACACACTTGCGCTCATTGATGATGTAATCATTACGGGAACTGTCTTCGCCATAGAATACATCAGAACTGTGTACGATACCTTCGGTAATCGGAATGTTGAGTTTCGCAGCAGTCTGACGGATCCGCTCATTGAGCTCTGCGGAAGGGTAGAGAATATCCCGGGTGTCACCGCACTGATACAGGGCATAGGTGGACTCGGAATAAGCTGCTGTCGCAAGCACGGTATCGAACAGCTTCAGCTCCGGTACATATCCTCCGGTGGAACCGATCCGGATGATGTTTTCCACATCATAGAATTTATACAGTTCATAGGAGTAGATGCCGATGCTGGGGATGCCCATGCCATGGGCCATGACGGAGACCCGCTTTCCGTTGTAGTAACCGGTGTATCCCAGCATATTACGGACAGAATTTACAAGTTTGGCGTCCTCAAGGAATGTTTCCGCAATGAATTTTGCCCGCAGCGGATCACCGGGCATCAGAACGGTCTTGGCGAAATCGCCCCGTTCCGCACTGTTATGGGGTGTAGACATAGAATGATACTTCCTTTCTTCTGTGTTATGGCTCCATTATAGCTGAATTCTGAAGGGGAAAGGAGCCACCTTCAAAATTGATAAATGCCTCAATTTGTCAATTTACCTGTAAAAGGAGACGTCTATAATATTCAGGGCTGAGAAAGGAGGTATTATGTCGGATTCACAGAATGATTCGAGCTTTATGGTTAAGCTTGCGACGTGGATTGTGGATAAGCGTAATCTCATTTTTCTGATTTCGGTGATTGGACTGATTTTCTCGGTGTTTTCCCGAAGCTGGGTAGAGGTAGAGAATGACTTGACTTCCTATCTTCCGGAAGATTCCGAAACCAAGCAGGCACTTAATGTCATGGATGGACAGTTTGTGACATTTGGCAGTGCAGACATCATGGTAGCCAATATCACCCTGGATGAAGCAGAAGCGCTGGAACGTCAGATTGCGGATCTGGAAGGGGTACAGTCTGTCACATTTGACGATACCGCATCCCACTATGCAGATGTGTCTGCGCTCTATTCGGTTACCTTTGATTATCCTGAAGATGATGAGGCGTGCCTGGATGGACTGGAGAAGGTAAAGAGTTCCTTATCCGGTTATGACATTTATGTGAAGACATCGCTTGGCAACTCTACGGGTGATATCATCGCCCGAGAGATTAATATCATCATGGTTTATGTTGCCATCATTATCGTAATTGTGCTGATTCTGACCAGTCAGACCTATGCGGAAGTTCCGGTTCTGTTGATTACCTTTGTCAGTGCGATGGTATTGAACCTTGGCACGAACTTTCTTCTGGGAAAGATCTCCTTTGTCTCAAACTCAGTAACGAGTATTCTTCAATTGGCATTGTCACTGGATTATGCGGTTATTCTTTCCAACCGCTTCAAGGAAGAACATAAAACCATGGAGATCCGACCGGCAGTCATCACCGCATTATCCAAGGCGATTCCGGAAATCGGCGCTTCTTCGTTAACAACGATTGGCGGTCTTGTGGCGATGATGTTCATGCAGTTTAAACTGGGCCCGGATATGGCGATCTGCCTGATCAAGTCGATTATTTTTGCGCTTCTTGCGACCTTTACGATCATGCCGGGACTGCTGGTGCTCTTTGGCCCATTGATGGACAAAACAACGCATAAGAGCTTCATTCCGAAAATTCCGTTTGTCGGTAAGTTTGACTATAAGACACGGAAGATCGTTCCGCCGATCTTTCTGATTCTGGTTGTGGTTGGATATTACTTCTCGAATCTCTGCCCGTATGCCTATGGATATGGGGGAATCATTACACCGAAACTGAATGAAGTGCAGATTGCGGAGAACCTGATAAAAGATACCTTTGATACGAAAAACATGGTAGCGGTGATCGTACCGGGGAATGACTATGAAACCGAACGAAAACTGTATGAAGACCTGATGAATTATGAAGAGGTAGACAGTTCTACTGCACTTGTCAGTGTGGATGCCTTAGGTGGATATAAGCTTGCGGATGCGTTAAACCCAAGAGAGTTTGCGGAGCTTGCGGCGATTGACTATGAAGAGGCACAGCTGCTTTATTCCGCTTATGCGGTAAATACGGAAGACTACAGCCGACTGCTGGGACGGATCTCGGATTATGAAGTTCCTCTGATTGATATCTTCCTGTATGTCTGTGATGAGATGCATGAAGGATATATCACATTTGATGAAGAAACCGAGGACCAGCTGGAAAAGGCATATTCTCTGATGAACAGTGCCAAGCTGCAGCTCTCTGGGGAAGCATATGACCGCATGTTATTCTATCTGAATCTTCCAGAAGGCGGGGATACTACCTATCAGTTCCTCGATACGATGAAAGAAGTAGCCGAAAAGTATTACGGAAAGGGAAATGTTTATCTTGCGGGAAACAGCACGAATGAATATGACTTCAAGAAGTCCTTCTCCATCGATAATACGGTTGTTACGCTGGTGTCGATTCTGATCGTTCTTGTGGTGCTGTTATTTACCTTTAATTCCGTTGGTATGCCACTGTTGTTGATTCTGGTAATTGAAGGCAGTATCATGATCAATTTCTCCTTCCCGTACTTTACCAATACACAATTGTTCTTCCTTGGCTATCTCGTTGTCAGTTCGATTCAGATGGGCGCGAATATCGACTATGCGATTGTCATCGGTTCCCGATATCAGGAAATCAAGAATCAATCGGATCGTCAGACGGCGATTATCGAGACCATGAATTTTGCGTTCCCGACCATCATTACCTCCGGCACGATTCTGGCGGCTTCAGGAATTCTGATTGGTCAGTTGACCTCGGAAGCTACCATCTGCGGCATTGGTCAGTGTCTTGGCCGGGGAACGATTATCTCAATCATTCTGGTTATGTTTGTATTACCCCAGATTCTGTTAGTTGGAGATTCGATGGTAGACCGCACCTCCTTTAAGGTGAAGCACAAGGATAAGAAGGTTTCTGCTGGGAAAACGCATCTTGATGGCATTGTGAACGGCGAAGTTCATGGCCGGATCAGCGGCTATGTGAATGCGTTAGTCGAAGGGGAAGTAAATGTAACTCTGCTTTCCGGAACGAATGAAGAAACGGAAGGAGGGAACCAGGATGAAACAGCTGCGTAATCTTCTGCTTTCGATCGGACTGGCATGTTCATTACTCTCACTTCCTGTTCATGCGGAAGAAGTGGAAGAACCCAGCACCGTTACCATTTCCAGCCTGGAGGAATTCATGGAGTTTGTGACGTCATGCGATTATGACGCCTTCAGCAGGAACACAGTATTCTCACTTCAGGCGGATATCAATCTTTCCCAGGAAGAATTTACCGGAATCCCGGTCTTTGCGGGGACGTTCGAAGGAAACGGACATACGATTTCCGGTCTTCGCCTTGAAGCCGAGGTATCCCCGGGCGGGCTCTTTGGAATTGTGACGGAAGAGGCGACGGTAGAACATCTGCGGGTATCCGCAACGATTACTCCGCAGGGCACCCGCAGTAACATTGGCGGAATTGCCGGGATTAATAACGGGGTTCTTTCCGACTGCTCTTTTATGGGAACGGTAGAAGGAAACCGGAATACCGGTGGGATTGCGGGGATTAACAGTTCAACGGGAATGATTCTGAACTGTTCCTCAAGCGGAGTGCTGTATGGTCAGACGATGACCGGAGGAATTGCGGGATATAACCTTGGTGTGATTGACGGCTGTGAAAACAGCGCATACGTCAATACCGATGCGGATGACAGTGCATTGAGTGCGGATGATGTCAGCTTCGGATTCCGTCTTGATTATGAAACCATGACTTCGGAAGGGAGTGGCCTCGTACGTTCGGATACCGGTGGAATCGCCGGCTATTCCGA
The DNA here is from genome assembly GCA_017469355.1 of Solobacterium sp. GTDB lineage: Bacteria > Bacillota_I > Bacilli_A > Erysipelotrichales > Erysipelotrichaceae > Bulleidia. The sequence continues at coordinate 6,079 of JAFUGM010000060.1, forward strand.
TGGCTCCATTACGCTGTGCCGAAATCAGGGAACGATTGGATACCCCCAGTTTGGGTATAACGTCGGTGGGATTGCCGGGAGATCTGATGGGCATATTCTCAGCTGTGTCAATTACGGAAAGATCTATGGCCGTAAGGATATCGGTGGAATTGTCGGGCAGGCAGAACCCTATGTCACAGCGAATCTCTCCGCTTCGACAATCTCTCAGCTTTCTTCGGAAGTAAACGCGTTAGAGTATCATATCCATTCTCTGGAAACCCATGCCAGAGAAATCAATGCGGACTTCACGAACCGCACGGAATCCTTGAATGGATATCTTGAAACCGCGAAGGATGCGTTAGGTGTCATGAATGACAACCGCACCACCTTGATTGATGCGGTCGATGTGGAAGGGGTTGCCCAGGATCTTAAAGATCTGGAAGATTATGACTTCTCCACCATTCCCAATGACTCCCTGGATGAAGATCTGAAAGACCGCACGGAATCCATCCGTGACAGTGTTCGTAGTGAACTTGACGCATTGGCGGAAATAGATCTGAAATCCGCGCATTCCGATCTCATTTCATCGGTTTCCGGTCTTCACGAACAGGCCTCCGTTCTTTCGCAGGAAGTGTCTGATCGTGCGGATCAGCTGACAGGGGACGCGAATCGGATTGCCGGAGCTGTGACCGGAATTGAATCGGTACTGAATGAGGCGTTGTATGAGCTTGCCCATCCGGAAGAACTGGTACAGGATACCAGTGATCAGAATGTGGAGACGGTTCTCCTTGGAAAGATTTCCTGGAGTACGAATCATGGGGAAATCTCCGGTGCCCTCAATGTTGGCGGAATCGCTGGAGCGATGGGAATTGAATATACCGCAGATCCGGAAGATGATGTCAGTGAGAGCCTCGATGCGGAGACAAAGCGACGCTATGAACTGAAGTGCATCCTGGAAGCGGATGTTAATGACGGGAATGTCAATTCCGTCCGGAATAATACTGGCGGAATCGCAGGACGAATGGATCTTGGCCTGGTGCTGTCGTGTCAAAGCTATGGGACTGTCGCGTCTACAGGCGGTGATGATGTTGGTGGAATCGTTGGTATTACCGCCGGTATCGTTCGAAATAACTGGGCGAAATGCCGTATTTCCGGAACGGATGGAGTTGGCGGTATTGTCGGAGCTGGAACGGCAGGAACCCTCGCGGGGGAATCCAGCCTTGTGGACTCGAATGCGTCCATCGTTGAAATAACGGAATATACGCAGTCTGCCGGGGCGATCTCGGGTACCGATACCGGAAGTTTTACAAACAATGTATTTGTTTCAGATACCCTTGCGGGCATTAACGGCGCCAGTTTTGTGGGAAGAGCTGATCCGATCAGCTATGAAGAACTGCTGGAACTGCCCGGTGTTCCATCCGCATTCCGTTCCTTTACACTGCAGGTTGTGGCAGAAGATGTTGTGTTGAAGGAATTAACCTTCCATTATGGGGATTCCTTTACGGAAGCTGATCTGCCGGATATCCCGGCTAAAGACGGTATGTATGCGGCCTATGATACGACCGATCTTACCAACCTGCATCAGGATATCGTAGTGACCGCGGTTTATACACCGAATCTCACCGCTCTTGCATGTAATGAATTCCGTGCCAATGGACGTTCTGTTTTCTATGTAAAAGGGAGGTTTGACGGTGACAGTGAGTTCACTGCCATCCCTGAGACTCATGAAACCGAACAGTTTGATACGGTGATGGAATCCCTTCCTAAAGCCATGGTTTCCTATCTCAAGGCGCCAGGAAGAGGCCTTGCCTATGATCAGTTGGAAGAGTGGAGATTACTGATTCCAGAAGATGGGGAAGATACGCATGAACTCCGGTATCTTTTGCCAGATACGTTAAGTGGTGTTTATCAGATCTATGTTGATACGGATGGTGAATGGCGTCGCGTTACAACCGAAGAAATCGGCAGATATGCGGTATTTGAAGTATCGGGGAATGAGGTGCGTGTCGCTTCGATTGCGGCGATCCCAGGCTGGTGGATTTATGCCTTACTGGCTTCCGTGATCGCGGTAATCGTCATGGTGATCATCGCTGCGCGTACCAAAGGGCAGCGTAAGGCAACTCGGGATGCGATTCGCAAGCGGATCGCGATGAGTAAGCGCCTGCGCGTTATTACCGCATGTGTTCTTGTGTTTGATGTGATTGTGCTTGGGGCTGGATTCTGGTTCCTTCACTCGGGTGCCGCAAACAGCGTACGGGGCTATCAGCTGATCAAGGAATATTCCGGAAACCGCCCGCTGGCGATGGAAGGCAGTATCAGCGCAAAGGCCGGCAATACCGTACAGGAATCCAACTTCCTGTTACAGAAGGATGAAGAGGGCATCGGGGTAATCACCGTTGAAGATCTTTCTCTCTACTATTATGACCACAAGGTTTATCTGGAAAACGGAAGATCCTTTGAGCTCAGCAGTCTCACGCCGGATTATGGCGCGTTGTTGGAGGCGGCGGCTTCTGTCTATGAAACGCATTCGATCTCCGCGGATACCGAAGGCGATTCCAGGATCTATCGCCTTACCGCTTCTCAGGAGGAAGCAGAGACACTGCTCTCCATTCTGCTTGCGGAATATGCCCAGGAACTGCCGGATCTTAAGACGATTGATATGGAAGTCGTAGAGCGCAACAACACGCTCTATGCGCTGAATTTCTCCGCTGCTGGTGTACTGAAGGATGAAGATAAAACCGCCTATGATGTCAAAGCATCACTGACGGTACGAAATCCGAATGATTATGATCTGCGGGTTCCTGATGCGGTTAAAGAGGCGATTGAAAACGAGGAACCATCGATGATGGTACTCAATCAAGATACGATTGATCTTCTTTCCGCCTGGGCCGCGTTCATTCACAGTGATTCCGCCAGTGTGGAAGTCCGGGTAACTGCGGATGTGGACGAGATCAGTCTGGATGATACGCTTCAGTATCGCCGTGCTTACCACCATGGGGATCCGATTCGCTCCGTACAGAAGGGAAATCTGATTGTCTACTTCAATGATCGTGAACTATGTACGGAAAACGGAACGTTGACCCGGGAGCGGACACTGGGCAATCTTGCGGACAGCGGTACGCTTCCGGAACTGTTCTATGAGATTTCCATGAACAGTGAGTTTGACGTCTCCTCGGCAGGTGTCAGCCGTGTCTATACGATGGAACTGAAGGAAACGGCATTGAATCAGCTGAAGTCCATTCTGCTGAATGGGCACGCGGATCATGTCCTTGAGATTACTTCGGGAACCCTTCAGGTGACATTGACGAATGATGAAATCAGCCGGGTGACCTGTACCTTGCAGGGAAATGCGACACTGCTTGAGGAAGTTGTGCCGATTGTCATCAGTGTGGACAGTGTCATGGATATCCATACCGAGTTCAGTATTCCCGACAAAGTTGAAGCCGCATTGAATTAGAAAAACGGGCTGAATCTTCCTGTAAGAAGATCGGCCCGTTTTAAGAATAGGTTTAACGTTTTGCGCCTTTTGCGCTCTTGGCACCAGAGGATTCGGTATAGGTGCTCAGAAGGTTGGTGTCATAGGAGTAGGTCATGCGGGACCGTCTGCGCTCTCTTGTTAACGTAAGATCAACCAGCTGATCCATCAGTTCGGAAAAATGAAGGCCGCTGGCTTCCCAGAGGTAGAACGCAAGGGAGCCGGGAATGGTATTGATTTCATTGACATAGACCTCACCACTATCCGCATTCATCATGAAGTCAATCCGGCATACGCCGCTGGAGCCAAGCACTCGGAAGGTTTCCAGCGCAAGGGATTGAATGGTTCTGGTGGTTTCTTCTGGAAGATCAGGATTGACGAGACGTGATACGGAAGCCATTCCCTTGGAACCAGAGCTTTTGGCTGAACCTTTTGAACCCCCCTGATATTTATCCTTGAAATCCAGGAAATCGGTATCTGCCCCATGGAAGACTTCTTCAATCGCAGAGGCTCTTGCCTGAAAGGGCTCTCCGATCACAGAACAGTTCATTTCCCGCATTGGCGCAACAACCTGTTCAGTGATTACCTTGGCGTCGTACTGTCCGGCATCCTCAAAGCATTCGATATATTCCGCATCGTTATGAGCGATGGAAATACCGACAGAAGAACCCGTGCAGGCAGGCTTGAGAATGACGGGATAGCCAATCTTATGAACCCGTTCGAGAATTTCATCCCGTTTTGATTCAAATTCTTCGGAATAAACCCAGAACCAGGGAGTTACCGGAAGTCCGCTGTTTTCCAGGGTATGTTTCTGCAGCACTTTATCCTGACCGACAGCCGCCGCAATCAGATCGCATCCGGCATAGGGCAGTTTCAACATCTCGAAGAATCCCTGGATCGTGCCGTCCTCTCCGTTTGTGCCATGCATAACGGGAATTGCCAGGTCCAGCGTGCCCAGATCTTTTTTCGAAAAGAGACTCTTCTGTACCGGATGAATTACCACATGATTATCCGCCTGATACAGGTTCACCTGCGTACATTTATTCAGGAGTCCTGTAAGATCCTTGAAATTGGACATATCCTCGAGTAATGGGGAACTGTACAGCTTTCTGTCCTTTGCGACATAAATCGGAATGACATTGTATTTGTCTTTGTTCAGCGCATTCATTGCCTGATGTGCAGATATGATTGATACTTCGTGTTCTACGGATTCACCGCCGAAGAACACTCCAACATTCAGCTTCATGGTAGATGCCTCCAACCGCTTCATTATAACCTCAAGCCGGGGGAAATGTTGTAGTATATCGGTGAGGAAACTGATGAAGAAAGCACTTGTACTTGCCGGGGGAGGAACCCGGGGTTCCTATCAGAACGGTGCGCTCCATGCGCTGCGGCGGTTAGGACACGGAGAGTTTGATATTGTGACGGGTACGTCAATCGGCGCATTAAATGCGGCGATGGTCGTACAGAAGGACTATCGGGCAATGGACCGCTTATGGCATACCCTGACCCAGGATAAGATCATGAACGGAGCACTTTCCGTCGATATGGATATCTCTGACATGATTTCCGGACGCTCTCAGCTGGTTTCATTTGCGAAGGATTTCATTAAGGAGCGGGGTGCTGATATTGCGCCGTTAAAAGCCTATATTCATGAGCTGTATAACGAGAAACGCTTTTTTGAAAGCGATGTGGATTTTGGCTGTATGGTCTGCCGCAGAGATCATTCCCCGGTTTATGTGACCAAGGAAATGATGAAGGAAGACGCAGAGGACTGGCTGATTGCGACAGCCAGTGCCTATCCGGCATTTCCGGTTCATAAATTCAAGGATAACGAATATATTGACGGCGGCTATTATGACAACCTGCCGATTGATTTCGCACTTCGTTTAGGGGCACAGGAGATCGTGGCTGTAGATCTTACCAATGAACCCAAGCACCCGAATTTCATGGATCGTACAGGCATCACCTATATTTTCCCGCAGGTGGAGACTACCTCGTTTCTTTCCTTTGACCGGGAAACCCTGGATCGTCTGGAAACGCTAGGTTATTACGATACGATGAAAGCATTCGGAACGTTTGATGGGGTGAAGTATACCTTTGAATCCATGAATCTGCCGGAATGGTATTACAGCTTCCTTCATGAAACTCTCCTCATGGAAGGGAAGATTCATGCGGCAAGTGAAATCAGCAACCGGTTCTTCTCCCGTCAGGCAATCACTGATCATATTGCGTCTCAGCAGCACGTTAAAGTCGTAAGTGATAAACGAATGTTCTTTGGCTTCCTGGATAACCTCATGAGTATCTGCGGGCTTTCTGTGGAGCGGGTATGGACGTATAAGGAAGCACGCAATGCGGTACTGGCACAGTTTGCGCCATGCGCGGATGTGAATTATGAATACTGGCCAGAGAGTTATCGGACGGATCGATTATTAGCCTATGCCTCAACCCTTGGGACTAAAGGGATCACGGAAAAGATGGTTCATGCGGAACTCTATCCTGACCATAAACTGGTCAGCGATAATGTCTGGTATACGGTATATCCGTTTGAAAAGGCACTTGCACGGTTTGTAATGTATCTGATGAATGAACTGAAGGGAGAATGACATGAAGCGGATCGCACAGTTTGAACAGGTGAGATGGGAACAGTTTCTCGCCGATTACACAACAACCTTCCCAGAGCGAAGTGAAGCAGAAATACGCGCGATTTACGAGGGAATCAAGCTTCCAGAGCGTGCTACTTCGGGAAGTGCCGGATATGATTTTTTCGCACCGGAAGATATCACGATCGCCCCGGGGAACCAGGCATTAATCCCAACCGGCATCCGTGCTAAGATTGAAGATGGCTATGTGCTGATGTTATTTCCTCGAAGCGGACTTGGGTTTAAATATCGCCTGCAGCTGAATAATACGGTCGGAATCATCGACAGTGATTACTATCACGCGAATAATGACGGCCATATTTTCTGCAAGCTTACCAATGATTCAAGAGATGGGAAAACCGTGGAAATTAAGGCTGGCACCGGCATGGTTCAGGGCATCTTCCTTCCCTTTGGGATTACAGAGGATGATGCTGTGGATAACAAGCGTACTGGCGGCTTTGGCAGCACAACAGAAAAGGTGGAAACAAAATGAACGCAGAAGAGCAGAAGCTGAGTTACTTTAAAACCGAACCGATTCCGGATCATATTCTTGAGCGGATGGCGGAATGTAAGAAAAAGGGAATGATTGTGCCGGATGAGACACTGATCAAGCGCCCGAGTCAGATTGAAGGGATCCGGGAAGCCTCCCGCATCAATACCGGAGTATTAGATGAGGTCGCTTCCAGAATTCAGGTTGGCATGACGACACAGGATATCGATGACATCGTTGTGGAATATACCCATGCCCATAATGCGATCTGTGCGCCCTATAAGTTTGAAGGATTTCCGAAGTCCGTGTGTACTTCCGTCAATAACGAAGTATGTCATGGGATTCCCGCAAAGCACCGCAAGCTTCATGAGGGAGACATCATCAACGTGGACGCGACAACGATCTTCAACAGCTATTACGGTGATGCCAGCCGCATGTTTATGATGGGTGCGGTCAGTGATAAGCGGCGAAAGTTAGTTGAAGAAACGAAGAAATGTCTGGAGATTGGTCTTGCGGCGGCTCAGCCGTGGAATACTGTCGGAGATATCGGCGCGGCGATTGTGAAATATGCTCATTCCAAAGGCTATTCCGTTGTGCGGGAACTGGGAGGACATGGCGTAGGTGTAGACTTCCATGAAGATCCGTTTGTGGCGCATGACGCCAAGGCGCATACCGGCATGGTTCTGGTACCCGGGATGGTGATTACAATTGAACCGATGATTAATGCCGGACGGGCAGCGGTTGTCATTGACCCCTATAATGGCTGGACGATTTATACCCGCGATAACAGTGACAGTGCCCAGTGGGAACATACCATTCTCATTACGGAAACCGGGAATGAAATTCTGTCTTACTGACCTATGAATGAAGAACTTCGTGCTTCCCTTGAGGAGGCAGCGGTAAAAGGATATACGTTAAGCCAAGTGCCAAAATGGCACTTCCTGTTTCTTGAAAATACGGAGATGCTATCTTCCCTGAAGGAATTGTGCGGGGAGAAATGTAGTTATGATTCCGGCATTGCGGTATTTGGATCGAAGCGAGACTGGCCGTCCTGTATCGATGCCTGTTCAGCTTTGAATCGAATGGCGGAAGTTTCCAGCGGAGTGCTTTCAGAAGCGATGCGGAAATGGATGTTACGGGAAGAAGCGGGGGAACTGTTAGAGGCATTGGGGGTGCCGGAGGGGTATGTCTGTCTTGGTGTACTTCTGATTGATGTGCAGGAAGAACATCCTCTGCCATCCCGTAAAATACGCTGGAATGTATTTTCCTATATGAAGTGAGAGGGCCTTATGAATTCATTAATTTACGTTACCGGACATCGTCATCCGGATTCTGACAGTATCTGTGCCGCAATCACCTATTCCGATCTGTTGAAACGGTGTGGAAGGGAAGCGGTGCCCTGCCGTCAGGGACCATTAAATGAAGAAACCAAGTTTATCCTGAAACGCTTTCATCAGGAGAATCCGCTCTTACTGACCGATGCCCGGGCGATGATCCGGGATATTGATATCGATAAACCTAGCATCATCCGCAGTGATGAGACAATTCATCATGCCTGGCATGAGATGTTGAGAACACAGAACCGTTCACTCTTTGTGGTGGATGAAAACGGAAAGCTGGTCGGTATCTGTACGACGTCAAATCTTTCCTATGTCCGTCTGAAACCGGATGGAGATCTCAACAGCCTGATGGCCACCGCAACAATCGAAAACATTGCTCATACACTCAACGGGAATATTCGGGTGAAGCCGGAACACTTCTCCTCCAATGGCAATATTCATATCATCACCGTCTCCGAAGTGGAAATTGAAAAGTATGATCTCAAGGATGAAATCATACTGATGTCCTATGGCGAGGATAAGCAGAAGAGCTTAATCTACCGCGGAGTTGCCTTACTGGTATTGACCTGTGGGGAAACCGCAAGTGATGAGGTGCTTGCCTTAGCAGAAGAAAAAGGGGTTGGGGTGATCGAGTGTCCGCTCGATACCATGCATACGGCACGGATCATCAGTGAGTCCTATACGGTGGAACATGTCATGACAAGAACACCGATCTTCTTCCGTGATACGGAATACATCAACGACGTCGCTGTAAAGATGACCAAGAGCCGTGTACGTTCTTATCCAGTACTGGATGAAAATGATCATATTGTCGGTGCGATTTCCCGTTACCATACACTGAACCATAACCGGCGCAAGTTTGTGCTTGTGGATCACAGTGCAGTTAATCAGAGTATTGCCCATGTGGAAGAGGGAGAGATCATCGCCATCATTGATCATCATCATATCGGCGGGATTACCACCAGTTATCCGATCATGTATCGGAATGTGAAATGTGGCTGTACATGTACGATTATCAGTACGCTTTATCAGGAAAACGGGATGCTGCCGGATCCGGATATGTCTGGACTTCTGCTTTCGGCGATTCTCAGTGATACATTGAACTTCAAGAGTGCGACCACAACCGAAATGGACCGGGTTGCGGCTAAATGGCTGGCAGAGCGGGCAGGCATTGAAGATATTGATGCCTACGCCAGGGAAATGCTTGGCGCATCTGTTGCTCTTACGGACAGCAGTATGACCGAAATTCTGAACCGTGACCTTAAGAGCTATGAAGTCGGTTCCTATCGCTTCGCGATAGGGCAGACCAACTACAGCCGTATGGAGGATGTTCAGAAGATTCTGCCGCAGTTCAAGGAGACCCTGCGCAGCGAGCAGGAGAAGCTGAAACTCGACCTGCTTGTCATGCTGTTTACCGATGTGATGGGCGAAGGATCTCTGTTTGTCTTCTATGGCCCGTTATCTAATGTGCTCTATGACATGATTGAAACGAAGTTCGATGAGCACAGCGGTTTCGATCCTAACATCATATCGAGAAAGCAGCAGATGATGCCAAAACTGACCGAACTCATCAAGTCCATCTGAGTTTCCATCTTCAAAACCTTTCCTGCAGGACAGTATCTGTGGTGAAAGGTTTTTTGTGCATGGAAACCCGGTTTCGGATATGATAGGAAAGGTTTTAGAAGAAAGGAAACGATCTATGGCACAGTTTTTTCCGTTTCAGGCACTTCGTCCATCAAAAGAAGCAGCGGAAGTTGTCTCCTGTCTTCCCTATGATGTGCTTTCTGAGGCAGAATGCCGGAAGCTTGCGGCAGAGCCTGATTCATTCATACATGTCATCCGTTCGGAAGCAGATCTTGAACCGGGAACCGATCCGTATGGAACTGAAGTCTATGCGCAGGCAGCAGCTTCTTTGAACTCCATGAAGGATCGCGGCGTGTTAAAAGCAGATGAAAAACCGTGTTATTACCTGTATCGGGAAATTACGCCTGACCATACGCAGACCGGGATTGTTGGTACGGTTTCTTCTGAAGAATATGAGGCAGGAATCATCCGCCGTCATGAATTAACCGTAGCGGAAAAGGAAGATGACCGCACCCGTCATATCCTTGCCTGCAGGGCACAGACCGGGCCTGTATTTCTGACCTTTCCGGAGGATGAAATCATAGCGGAAGTTATAGCCAGAGTATCCGCCAGCGAGCCTTCCATTGACTTTGAAACAAATGAGGTACGCCATCAGGTCTGGGTCATTGATCAGGAAGATGAGCAGGAAGTGCTGCGCGAAGCGTTTGCGAAAATTCCGGTGCTCTATATTGCGGATGGACATCATCGTGCTGCGTCTTCCTTACGCGCGGCTAAGCAGCTGAATACGTCGGATCAGGAAGAAGCCGGACGCTTTATGGCGGTTGCCTTTCCCGCAGGGGATCTCTGCTTACTTGGATATCATCGCTATGTATGCGATTTGAATGGAAAAAGCGAATCGGAAGTTCTGGAGGAGATCAAACGGAACTTTGATGTGGAATGTTGTGGAGATACCCGTATCCCGGAAGCGATTCATGAGATTGTGATGCTGTTGAATGGGACAAGATATCTGCTTCGCCCGCATTGCAGTCTGTATCAGCCAGATGACAGTATTGGACGGCTTGATGTATCGATTCTTCAGAAGTTCCTGCTGGAACCGGTGTTAGGAATTCATGACCCCAGACGCGATCATCGAATTACATTTGTCGGTGGAATGCATGGGGAAGAAGAGATCAAAGTACGCTGTGAAACGACGGACAGTATCGGCTTCCTGCTTTATCCGACCGATATTCATGATCTGATTGCGGTTGCGGATGATCATGGAATCATGCCGCCGAAGTCCACGTGGTTTGAACCGAAGCTTCTCAGCGGTCTGTTTGTACATGAAATCTGATTCTTGCGCAACTTTGTATATTTGCGGTAAATAAGGGTAAAATAAATTTCGTAGATGTCTGGAGATTCAAATCATGGGTGATCTTTACAAGTGTAAAACATGCGGACAGCTGTGCTATTCCGTTGGTGTTTCCGAAGTGGACGGAAATCAGGCGGAGGATATTCTGCGGCTGATTGAAACAACGGGGTTTCTGGAAGCAGAAGATGCTGTGCCATTTCTTGATTCGGATTTTTCTCCGTTTTTAATCCGCCTTGTGAAGGAACATACCGTGCGTTATGAAAGCTCCGGCAGTTTCCCGCTCGTATTAAGCAATATGCGGGCAGATAAAATTGCCATCGCAACGAAAACCGCAGGGGATGGATATGTGTCTCTTTCCTGCCCGGTCTGCGGTTCCCAGGAATTCTATACTTCCGTCGGATCATTACCAACGACATTTATTGATGGTAAGTGGGGAGACTATGTGGAAAGCGATCACTGCTGGTATCTGCTCAGTGAGGGAAACGGCGGAAACGGATCCATTACCGAGTTGGAACGCCGGGAACTGAATAACTACGTCGGAAAGGAAGACCGTGCGGATGCGCAGTACATCTATGATGAACTGGTGCGCGATGCCGCGGCATCCGTGGATCGTCACCGCAAAGGTTTTACCAAGGCGACCAATGTCAACCTGATTAATTACTTCAAGGTGCTCCTGAACCTGAAAGTGGATATTCAACTATTGGAAACACGCCTGTTTGAACTCATTGGGAAGCAGCTGCTTGCAGATCAGGAGTATATCAATGCGATCTGCCGGACAGAGAATACTGCAGTTTCTGAACTGACAGCGGAAAAGGCTTCGTTGAATCAGTCCATTGCACAGCTCAAGGAAGAACTTACCTTCCATCTGCGTGAGGACTGGAAGGAGTTCTATGGAATGGTACTTCCTCAGGAACCGGAAGAACAGGTTCTTGTGAAGCCGGAAGAGCCGGAATACAAGCAGGCAAATCTCTTCAACCGAAAAGCTGTGAATGATGAAAACAACATTCTCCGCATTGAATACGAAACTCGTATGCATGATTACCGCCTTGCGGTAAGTGCTTATTCCAAGGCGCGCGAAGACTATAAGCGAGCGGTAAGAGAATATGAGCAGCGCTCTGCCCAGATTATGTCACAGGAAGAAACGGCATGGAACGAAGAGGAAACCAATCGTCAGAAGCGCGGGAAGCTCAATGAACTGATTGCGAGAGGAGCAGAAGTTGATGCGATTCTGGCGGATCCGCACGCATATGCGGAACGTACGCTGGAACAGCAGGCACCTGCCCGCATCAAGACGATGTATGACTCTGAGATTATTCGCAGTTCGCAGTTACTTCGTAAGGCATATCAGATAGAATCTGATCTTCAGATCATCCTGTTTGTCTTCCCGAAGTACCTCGATATCATGGCGGTATCCAAGATCTATGAGTATCTTGTGACGGGAAGGGTTACTTCGCTTACCGGTGCCAATGGCGCATATACTCTTTATGAAAGTGAGATGCGGGCCAATCGTATTCCCACAACCGGTGCGTTTGCGAAGAACAATGCCGCAAGAGACTTTACGATTTATAACACCTTATCTTCCGTTTCTAAAACCATTACGGAACTGACGGAGAAGACGGAAGCGGCGATTACCGAGATTACGGAAACCGGTGGGACAGAAGCCTATGAGGAATATAAGAACTGCATTGAGTCCTATTATTCCCTGATTGATGAAGAACTGGATATCTGCGAAGAGTACAGCGAACTTACAATGGAAGCGCAGATCAACAGTACCCAGAATGAAGAAAAAACGGCCTGAGAATTCTCAAGTCGTTTTTTAATCCCTACGCGCCCGACAGGAGTCGAACCTGCGACCCTCAGATTCGGAATCTGATACTCTATCCAACTGAGCTACGGGCGCATATGCAATGTGTATTCTAGCACAAGCCGCAAGTTTGATACAGATGAAATTTCTCAAAGTTTAAACCTGTTATTAATCAGTGACAGGGTAAAACCACGGGCATCAGATGTCAGAGGTGATGGCCCAGAGAATAAAGAATTCCGAATGTTTCCTTCGCCTTCTGAACAAAAAGAAAAGCGCCGAAGCGCTTTCCAAAGATGATGCATTATTTCCAGAGGACATCCGGATAGGTGCCGTTGTCCTTGAGTTCCTGAATTCGTGCGACGACATCCGGTTTGTCTTCCTTGTAGGTGACGCCGAACCACTTATCTGTACTTGCCAGCATCTTAACCTGAATCTTTCCTTCTGATACCAGAGTTCCTACAGCAGTAGGAATGACGTGTTCACACTTCATCGGATTCGCCTCGAGACTCTCACTCAGGAACTTGGAGAATACCGGCTCAAACTCATCGAAGATCTTCGGCGTGAAGCCCCAGAAGTTCATGGATACCAGCGCATCATCTGCGATCGGTGCCCAGCTTCCGTCTTCTGTCTCATACACTGCCTTGCCATCCTGAATGGCGATTTTCTGGATTTCAACGATGTGGCTGAGGTTGCCATCGGTTGCCTCACATAATCCACGGGTAACGGTTCCGTTTTCGGTCAGTGTATTCAGGCACTTGAAGCCAACCATCGCATATTCATCATCTTTAATCTCATTGGTCAGATAATCATAGATGACTTTATAGGCATTTCGACCGTAGAAGTCATCCGCATTGATGATTGCGAACGGTTCATTTACAACACCCTTACATGCAAGAAGCGCATGGGTAGTTCCCCAGGGCTTTTCTCTTCCTTCCGGTACGGTGAATCCCTCAGGAATATTTGTGAGCTCTTGGAAGGCGAATTCAACTTCCATGCCGTTAGCTGCGATGCGATCGGTGAGTGCTTTGCGGAAGAGTTCCTCATGTTCGCGTTTGATAATCAGTACAACCTTGCGGAATCCTGCCTGATAGGCATCGAAGATTGAGAATTCGATGATCGGTTCGCCATGACTTCCGACACCATCGATCTGCTTCATTCCTCCATAGCGGCTTCCCATACCTGCCGCAAGAATAACTAAAGCGGGTGCTTTGCTCATATGATACGTTTCTCCTTTTTGATCTGTTTTTCCAATTATACCATTGCCTGACAGTGGTACACTCTTGGAATTTGTTATAATTCCATGGACGAAGGTGCACGTTTCATGAAAGATCTGATATTGGCAAGTCAATCACCGCGGCGCAGGGAAATACTTTCCAGATGTGGAATTCCATTTCTTGTGGATGCGGCAGATATTGATGAACATCTCAATGAATCTTTAAGCCTTTCCGATGCAGTGAAGGAACTGTCTTTGCGAAAGGCGATGGCTGTGCTTGAACGGCATCCTGATTCTATTGTGATTGGAAGTGACACAATAGTAACTCTGGATGGGGCGGTACTGGGAAAACCTGCGGATCAGGCAGAGGCAGAAGAAATGCTGGCACGGCTGTCTGGACGCACACATGAAGTAATTACTGGTCTTGCGATTGTGAGTTCCCGTAAGATCTATCAGAATGTCTCGGTATCGGAAGTAACAATGAATCCGCTGTCTAAACAGGATATCACTTCTTATATTCAGACAGGGGAGGCTTATGATAAGGCAGGGGCTTATGGAATACAGGGATTCGCGGGGAATTTCATTCCTTCGATTCACGGTGATTTTTATGCGATTATGGGTCTCCCGCTTTCGATGGTTTATGAAGAGTTGAAAAATGCGGAAGACTATTGATTAATCAGCCGGTTTTGATAAAATAGTTTCGCGCCGCTTTAGTATAGTGGTAATACACATCCATGGTAAGGATGAGCGGGCAGTTCAATTCTGCCAAGCGGCACCATCAGTCAAGAAAACCGCATGATCGTGCGGTTTTTTGATGTTCATCCATATCGTTGGTTCAGTTTTTGACCATTTTCTTGGATATCACAATCAGTCAAAGATACTGTAGGAGAAAACGTATTTA
>JAFUGM010000061.1 GCA_017469355.1 Solobacterium sp.
AAAAAATAACACTTCTCAAAACAGTATGAAATTGACTGTAAAATAAGGTCATAGTTTTTATTGTGCTTTACCGGTTTTCTGACCGATGGTCAGTACCAACCATGTTTTCGAGGACGCATGAAAATTCTTATTAGATGAAAAGAGGCCTTCCCAGCTTCCTTGATGGAGCTGGAATGACCTCTCGTTCTGTAAATCACATTTATTTAAACGTTCATGGGGGTTCTATTTCCCCAAATTCACTTGGATTCAAATTTCAGCTATTCCAAGTAATCTTGGGCGCCGTCATTTTTATTCTGCGTTAAACTGTTCCATTTCCTTGATGATCGCTTCATATTCCGGGCGTTCATCATCACTCATGAAGATGAAATGCCCCGGTTTGATTTCCTGAAGGGATCCAGTTTCCGCAACCGCATCTTCTTTTGCCTGATCATAGGCTTTCAGAACCTTTGCCTTTTCAATCTCGGGATCCGGCATCGGTACAGCCTGTAACAGAGATCTGGTATATGGATGGATCGGGAAGCGGAAGAGTTCATTTGACTCAGCGATCTCAACAATCCGGCCGTTATGAATCACTCCGATACGATCCGCAAAGTAGCGCACGACCGAAAGATCATGGGCAATAAACATGTAGGTCAGCCCGCGTTCTTCCTTGAACTTATTCATCAGGTTCAGAACCTGTGCACGAATGGATACGTCGAGTGCAGAGATCGGTTCATCCGCAATGATGAACTCCGGCTCCATGATGATCGCACGGGCGATACCGACACGCTGGCGCTGTCCGCCAGAGAACTCATGTGGATAGCGGGATTTATGTTCCGGGAGAAGTCCTACGGAATTCAGTGCCTCATCTACTTTCCGCTGACGGTCTGCCTCATCTTTATAGAGATGGAAGTTATACAGACCTTCGGAGATACAGTAGTCAATCGTTGCGCGTTCATTCAGCGATGCCGCAGGATCCTGGAAGATCATCTGAATATTACGCTGAACCCAGGTCTTATCTTCCTTGGACAGTTTGCCGTTGATCTTCTTCCCCTTGAAAAGAATATCGCCGTTGGAAGTATCATTCAGGCGGATGATCGCTCTTGCGATGGTAGTCTTACCGGAACCGGATTCACCTACTAACGCAAATGTTTCTCCTTTATAAATCTGGAAGTTTGCGTCTTTTACCGCTTTGAATACATGTTTTTTGGAATTACTGAAGGTTACTTCGACATGCTGGATATCGAGAAGAACTTCTTTCTGTTCCTTATCGCTCACCGTAGATACCTCCCTTCGCTGTCAGCGCAAGCATGCGCTCATGAAGATTCTTGACCGCAGCAGGCGGATCCACTTTCGGTGCTCTTGGGTCAAGCAGCCATGTCTTGGCATAGTGCGTATCCGTAACTCTGAAGAACGGTGGTTCCTGCTCATAGTCAATCTTCATCGCATATGCGGAACGCGGCGCAAACGCATCACCCTTGATTTCCTCAAACAGAGAAGGAGGTGTGCCGCGGATCGCAAAGAGGTCTTCTCCCTTTTCCCCAAGCTGAGGCAGAGATGAGAGTAATCCCCAGGTATATGGATGACGGGCATCGTAGAAGATTTCATCTACGTTGCCATATTCAATAATCTGCCCGGCATACATAACCGCCACAACATCTGCGACATTTGCGACAACACCGAGGTCATGCGTGATATAGATGGTGGTAAAGCCATACTCTTCAGACAGGCTCTTAATCAGACGGATAATCTGTGCCTGAATTGTCACATCAAGTGCAGTTGTCGGTTCATCACAGATCAGGATTTCCGGACGGCAGGCAAGCGCAATCGCAATGACAATACGCTGTCTCATACCACCGGAATACATGAATGGATATTCATCATAGCGGAGTTCAGGATCTTTAATTCCGACCTTTCCCATCATCTCAATCGCTAACTGTTTCGCTTCTGCCTTGGATTTACCCTGATGCTTGATGATAATTTCCGAAATCTGATCGCCGATTGTGCGAACCGGATTCAGACTGGTCATCGGGTCCTGGAATACCGTAGCGATTTTCTTACCACGAATCTGTTCCCATTCCTTATCATTCTTAATCTTCGCAAGGTCTTTTCCTTCAAACCAGATCTCACCGCTGCTGATGGTGCCATTGACTTCCAACATACCGGTAAAGGTCTTGGTGAATACTGATTTCCCCGAGCCGGATTCACCGACGATCGCAACGACCTTTCCCTTTTCAAAATCCATGGAAATATGACGAATTGCGGTCAGCACCTTATCACGAACTTTAAACTTTACTTCCAGATCCTTTACGGAAAGAATCAGTTCCTTTGTTTCTTCTGCCATATCAGGACCTCCTTAAACCATGTGGGTACGAGGGTCACTCGCATCCGCCAGTGTCTGACCAACGATATAAAGGGAAATGGATATGATAGCGGAGACCGCTACCGGAATCCAGAACAGATATGGTGTTGAGGTAAGATACGGACTGTAGTCACGAATCATCTGCCCAAGCGAAGCTGTTTCTCTTGAAAGTCCAACTCCAAGGTAGGAAAGGAATACTTCGTAGGAAATAAACGCAGGTACATCCCGGCTGATACTGGTCATGATGACAGAGATCAGATACGGAAGGATGTTATTGCGAATAATCTTCCAGGTAGATGTTCCAAGGCATCTGGATGCCAGGTTATATTCACGATCACGGATGATCATGACCTGAACACGAATGAAATATGCTGTTCCAATCCAGGAAGTAACACATAGTGCAAAGATTAATGAGGCAGTACCCGGGCCAATCGCATAGACAAGAATCATACATACTAAGGTCACCGGAATGTTTGCAAGAACGTTATAGACTTCGATCATGACGGCGTCTACCTTCTTGGAGAACCCCCACCACATTCCGACAACAACACCGATCACATTGGTGATAATGGTTGCGATAACGGAAATGAACAATGAGGTGCGGGTTCCGGCCCATACTGCATCAAACAGGCTGTTTCCCTTATCGTCTGTACCAAACCAATAGGTGGAATTGGGACGGATATACTTCATAGAGGAATTATTGATATTCGGCGTATTCATCGGAGAATACCCGGAAATCATCGGCTGAATGATGGAAATCACGACAATCGTCCCGGCAACAATCAGCATGAAGATTGCCAGTTTGGAAGAGAAGAACTTACGGAACACGGACCGCCAGTAGGAATACTGCGGTGAGGCGATGTGTTCAGAAGCGGTATCATCAGCAGGCTGGAATGTGAACAGCTCATCGTTTACATTTGTTTCGCTCATGTCTATTCCCCTCCTTTCGATGTCAGTGAGATTCTCGGGTCAACCAGAATCATTAACAGGTCACCCAGCAATACCGCAAAGATGGACAGTGCGGTGAAGATCATGGTCAGTGTCAGGACCATATTGTTGTTCATCTGAGAGATCGCATTCGGCAGCATCTTACCCATACCAGGAACCGCGAATGCAGATTCGGTAATTAGCGCTCCCGAAATACAGAGAATAATGGAGGAAGGAATTCCGTTTACGATCGGGATAATCGCATTGCGGAGAATATGTTTGCGGAAGATTTCCTTTTCGGATAGTCCCTTCGCCCGTGCGAACTTAACGTAGTCCGCATTGACCTGGTCGATCATATACCGGCGCAGCCACATCATTAATGATGGCATGTTCAGAAGCGCCAGGATCACAATCGGCATGATCCAGGAGCGGATATCATCAAAGCCAAGCTGCGGGAATTTATCCGGCATGCCGAGGAGGGTTCCGATACTCCGCATGAAGAAGATAAACGCAAGAGATGGAACTGCCACAAGAATATTGATATAGGCAATGCCAAGCTTGTCACGGAACTTGTCCTTATGCTGGGCCATACTGATTCCAAACGGAATACCGAAACCATAGGAAATGATCAGAGCGATAATTCCCATGATATAAGAGGTGGAAACCATGGATGGTGATTCATGCGCAGACAGGCAGTCTGCGTAGTGATCATCAAACTTCTTTTCATCGAGGTGGTCCGGTGTCACCTTATATTTACAGGACGTCTGAATCAACGCACTTTCCTGTTCCAGCCCAGTCGGGAAGGTCTGGTCGCTGTTTTTAATAGCACCCTGGCCTTCGTTAATTACCTGCGTTGTCGGAATACCTACTGAAGTCGGATAGGATTCACCAAAATCAAAAGTCAGGAAATGCTGGTGAATGAACGGGAACTTCCCATTAAAGTACAGCTGATATTTGTATTCACATCCGCTGCACATGAACGCAGGGGTTCCATTATCCGGGTTCTTCCCCCAGTAATACTTACGTTCAAGATCCGGGTTCCCTTCATCCTGAATCGCGTTCTTACTGTCAAACCGGAACAGTCTGCCATAAAACTTACCGAGCAGTTCCAGCCAGTTATAATCATGATAAACAAGCGGATCGCCGCTCTTTAGTGTTTCAAGAGCATACCCTTTGTTTATATAGAAATCAATCGCTTCATGCTGCTGAGCAGATTCATTCACAAGGCAGGCTGTATAGTCTTCTCCATCCCCGAATACTTCCAAACACATATCCTGCTTCCGTAAATACTCCAGATAACCAAGCTCAGCGTATTTACGATAAACATATATAGTACGTGTGTCTCCTTTCATCTTCTTAATTCCCGCGTCATTATCAAAAATTTTCGTGCGGGGAATCATCGTATAGATCATCACGATAATGATCGATACGACTGCGAACAGTGAAAGAATTGATTTCAGTATTCGCGTCAAGATATACTTTCTCATTTTCTGGTTTCCTTCCCTTTTTTATAGAGACAACAAAAAAGAGCCCCTTCTTAAGATTGTTAAATTATAGCACAATATCACCTCAGGAAACCTGCCTGCTGTAACCCCTTCCAATGCGCATAATAAAAGAACCGCACACATAAGCATACGGTTCCAAATTTAATACGATTGGTTCAGCGAACGAATTACTCGCCTGCCTGCCAAACTTCGTAAGCAGCGTCATACTGAGCAGCTGTCACGACATCTTCCTGAAGTTCCAGTCCCTTGTACTTGTATTCAGTAAGACCGGTTGTGGAATAAACACGTGTGAACGGAACTGCGTGGGATACGCGTACCGTACGTGTCTGCTGATAACCCGGGAGGAAGAACGCGCGGTCAACCAGATATGCATCTGCTTCCGCAAACAGTCTGTAACGCTCATCAAGATCATCGGTCTCTGCATCAGCAGCACGATAGAGCTCTTCATAATGGTCGAGACCAATTGCTGCCTTGATGTCATCATCATCGCCGAAGTCTTCGCTGTTGGCGTCGGTGAGCCCCATGGAAGGCATGTAGAAGCCAGTTGTCGGGCTGTAGATATCAACGAAGGACTTCGGGTCCGCATAGTCAGGAGACCATCCGGTGAAGGTGGAGATATCATAATCCGAAAGTTCGTGATCTCTGTTGTAGTAAGCAATGTTACGGATGGTGTCATCATCAACCATGACGAGTTCGATAATGATCTGGCCATCGGTGTTATCTTCGATGGACTTCTTCATGGACTGAGCCTGATCAGTCAGACGCTTGCTTGTCTGCATTACCAGCATGTCAAGGTGAACCGGGAATTCAATTCCTTCTGCCTTGGCAGCTTCGATGTATGCAAGAGCATCATCCTTATTCAGGAACGGGTTCTGACCATCAGAGAGGTCGATGTCGGTGCCAGTCATTGCATCATATGTTTCTGTTACGATCTCACCATAGTAGGTGCCATCGGACATACGTACAACACTCGGGTCGTTATTAATGTTACGGATAGTAGCGTCTGCGACTACCTTCGGTGCGCTGACCTGCAGGTAAGCGGAAGTATCGAAAGAAGCGCGGATTGCCTTACGGAAGTTTTCATTCAGGAGAGCTTCGTGAGTGTTAGCACGCAGTGCCTCATCCTCTGCATAGTTGGTATACTCGAAGGATTCACGGTTGAAGTTGAAGACAACACCGAAGCAGCTGCTGTTCGGCAGAGATTCTGTGGTATAGCCATTGT
This sequence comes from Solobacterium sp., assembly GCA_017469355.1. GTDB lineage: Bacteria > Bacillota_I > Bacilli_A > Erysipelotrichales > Erysipelotrichaceae > Bulleidia. The sequence continues at coordinate 5,996 of JAFUGM010000061.1, forward strand.
ACTTGTCCATGTATGCGTCAAAGTCTTCCCAGATCGCGCTGATCGCGGAAGCCACATAAGTTCCGCTTTCGAAACCACGGATGGTGGAATACGGATCGGAGCCATCGTCATAGATACGCTTGACGGAATCGAGGTATACATGTTCTGCATCCCAGTAGTCTTCGTTCTTTCTCATAACGATGGAAGAGTTGAGGTCATAGGACTCAAGAATAAATCCGCCGTTATAGAGAATGGAATCCGCCGCAGTTGTTCCGAAGGAACAAGCTGTTTCATCCGGAGAGCCAAGCTTACAGCCTTCGCCCTTGGATTCCAGGAATGTACGGTTTACCGGATAAAGAACCGCATAAGTTGTCATGGATGTAAAATATGGAGCCGCCGTTTCCAGTGTGTACTCAATTGTGTAGTCATCAATTGCCTTGATACCTACCTTTTCCCATTCCTCATCAGAGAAATCGGAGCTCTCATACTCTGTATAGTATTTAATTACGCCTTCGAGCAGCCATCCTGTTTCAGATGCAAATTCTGCGCCATGACGCAGACCAGCAACGAAGTCATCTGCCTTCAGTTCATCATATTCTTCACCAGTGGAAGTAACCCACTTCACACCCGGGCGAAGATGGAATGTAAATACCGTTTTTGCATCGTTTACATCGTAGCTTTCTGCAAGGCAAGGTACGAGATTTCCGAAACGGTCATTTTCCAGAAGACCGTCTACGAAGTTCGCATTGTACTCGTGGTCTTCAGCAAGAGCTGTTACCAGGTAGTCCAGCTGCTGAATCTGATAAGAAGTAGCTTCTACCAGGTTCTTGGTGTCCGCAAGCTTAATGTCATCGACTGCAGTCGTGGAGACATACGCTTCGACCTCTTCAACGACTTCCTCTTCCCCCCCCTCGGCATCGGCGACTGCAGGTTCATTTGAACCTGTGTCGCTGCTGCCGCAGGCAGCGAGAGAAAGCGCCATCAGAGCGGACAAAAATGTCTTGAATAACTTCTTCATCGCTTTCCTCCTATTAAAAAAGTTAACGCTAATAGATTAACACATGTGCAAAATTGTTTCTATGGCGTGGTGTGTCAATAATTGATCGTCGCAAGCTACAGTTACGCTGAATCTTCCTTCTCTGGGCAATAAAACAGACACCAATTTGAAATATGGAAACACGCTCTTGCACTAAGTTTTCATTTTTACTAGCATGAAAAAGAAAGGGGACGACATGGCAAATTCTTATACGTCATATCGTGTTGTTAAAACGATTTCCAATAATCTGGTCCGTGCCAGAGACGTCAATGATCGCGATGTCTTTCTTACCGGCAAGGGAATCGGTTTCGGGAAGAAACAGAATGACATCATTTCCAATGAACATGTGGAAAGTGTCTTTTCTCTTGAAACGAAAAAAGAACAGTCACTTTACGAAGAACTGCTCAACACTACTTCCCCGGCACTGATTGAAGTTGCCAATGAAGTCATCTCCTATATTCAGTCACAATTCACAACGCCATTAAACGAGCACATTCATGTGGCTTTGACCGATCATATTGCTTTTATGGTTCGCCGCTGCAAAATGGGCATTCCGATTGAGAATCCCTTCTCTATCGAAACCGCTTCTCTTTACCCAAGAGAAACCGAAGTCGCAAAACATGCTGTAGAAATACTGGAAGAGAAGCTGCGGTTAAACATCCCTTCCGATGAAATCGGTTTTATTACCCTTCATATCATCACTTCTCTCAGTGAGAAGACCTTTCATAAGATTCAACAGGAAACCGCGCTTCTGGATAAACTGATTTCCATCATAGAATCGCAGTTTCAGATATCGGTTAAAACAGATGACCTGAATTACAGTCGTCTGGTTACACATATCCGCTTCCTGTTGGAGCGACAGGACAGAAATGAGTTTCTCACTGCCCCAGTGGAAATGATGGAACATGTTCGAACCTATTATCCGATCTGCTATACAGTAGCGTATAAACTGGTTAAGACAATCGAACAGTATACCGGTTCTTCCGTGCCGGACAATGAAATCTTCTATCTCGCACTTCATGTCTATCGGTTCTCCAATTCATTGGCAAACTGACTTTTCTTGGACAGTATTCAAAAACATCGGACCATTCCTGTCCGATGTTTTTGATAGGTCATTCACTGGAGGGGTTACAGTGCAACGATTCTTATTTCGTGGCTTCAGCTGCCTGGATCGCCCGAATCTCCTTTACCATCTCTCTTCCGGCATTGAATGCATTTTCAAGATGTCCCGGGAATTCTCTTTCATAGCGTTCTTTCTTTGCGACATGATTGGATTTAGAGGCCTGATAGGCGTCCGAATCTTCCCTCTGGAAGGAATCAAATACCTTGAGTTCCTTCAGCGGTCCATGGAAGCAGTTCTGGATCATCATATGCGTGAACTTGAAGTGGTCACCCATATACTCCTGGTATTCCGCTTCCGAAGTCGCGTTCATGGAGTAAATCGCTGTGACAGGAATCGCTTTCCCCTTCACAGGTCCTGGATACAGTAAGCGCTCCATGAAGGCACGGAAATAACCAGGCTGATCAAAATAGTAGACCGGGGACGCAAATACCAGGCCATCCCCTTTACGGATATCAATCAGAAACTGCTGTATGGAATCCTTAATCATGCATTGATTTGGGGTCGCTTTCAGTTTGCACGCAAAACAGCTCCGGCATCCCTTGAAGTCATAATCATAAATATTGATAACTTCTACTTCTGCATCGGGGTTTTCTTCTTTGACGCCTTTCACAAAGCCTTCAAGCAGCTTTGCGGAATTCCAGTTCTTCCGCGGACTGGCATTTATAGCATAGATCTTCATAGTGTTCTCTCATGCAGAGACAGGCTCTGCACAATTCTCCTTTCTATTCGACTGGTTATACGGATATGTGACAGTCCTGAGCGCAGAATCGTCCAGGACTGTCTTACGTTGATCAATTGTGTGCTACTGTAACTTGTTTATGAAGTGAAAGCTGAGCGGATCAGCGCAATGGACTTTCCCATATTGATCAAGCACCAGAGATCGATCCATGACGCTGGTGAAGATTACCGCAATCGTCGTATCACATCCATGTGCTTTTACCGCTTCAAGATCCATCACTGCGATTCTTTGACCGGCAGTTACGGAATCGCCCGGTTTCACCTGAATCTCAAACGGTTCGCCATTCAACCGCATCGTTCCGATTCCCATATGTACGAGTAGCTCCGTACCTTCATTGCTGAAGATGAGAATCGCATGTCGTGTAGGAAATACTTCCTTGATGACTCCTCCAACCGGAGAAACGATTTCTCCGTGTTCCGGGGTTACCCCGAACCCGGTTCCCATCGCTCCTTCCGCAAACAGAGGATCGGAGATTTCCTCCAGCGCCATCAGTGTTCCATCGGCTGGTGACACGACATCGTCTTTCACTTCATTTATCAGTTTTTTGAGGACTGTTTCAGCTGATTGGCAATCAGAGTCGCAAGCAGTGCTGCCTTTGCACCGAAGATAATCTGAAGATTTGATCCAAGAACGAGTGCACCATTTGCGCCGTATTTGTTGAAGCTGTCTTTAGTAAGCCCCTTGCTATCTTTCAGAGATACTCTCAATCTAGTAGCGCAGGCATCAACTGCTTCAATGTTTTCTGCTCCGCCGAGAACTTCAATCAGTTCTCCCGCAAGCTTAATGTCATCCGGAGAAGAAACTGCTGTCACTTCTTCGTCATCTACTTCTTCTTCCTGACCAGGAACGTTCCAATGGAATTTCTTGATCATCCACTGCAGCAGGAAGTACCAGACAGTCGCATGTACAAGGCATACTACGATGAGCAGCGGCCAGTTCTGTCCACCCTGAATCGGACCATAAACGAGGAATTCGATAATGCCACCGACGAAGGATACACCTACCGAGATATTAAGCCACTTACAGAGGAACAAACCAATCCAGCTGTAAAGCGCCTGAATGATATAGAGCGGAACACAGGAGAACAGGTAGGAGAAGGTAATCGGCTCACTGATACCGGTGAGGAATGCGGTGAGAATTCCACCCGCCATCATCGACTTTGTCTTCTGCTTGTTCTTGGGCTTTGCGGCTGCGATGAATGCGAGTCCGGTAGCCATCAGTTCTGTCATGGTAATGTAGTTGGACGCAAGAATGAATCCTGTCGTTGTTCTTACACCATCCGCCATCTGCGCATAATAGATGGTCTGCCAGCCGTTAACGGTTGCGCCGGATGCGGTAACGTATGTTCCAAGCATGAATGCCCAGATAACATAAGACAATGTATGAAGACCAAACGGAAGTAATACGACTACTGCTCCCAACATGATCATGAGAAGCGGAATGGACGGAACATCAGATGCGCTGTTGAACTGTCCGAGGAAGGCATTAATTCCGCCCTGAATGACAGGCCATACGACAGAGAGTACAAGTCCGAGAACGACGCCGAATACCATGGCCATGATCGGAACGAGTTTCTTTCTGGAGAAGAAAGACAGTGCTTCAGGAAGTTCTGTGTCCTTGAACTTGTGATAAACCCAGGCTGTTAATCCACCGACAAGCAGACCACCGAATACACCCATACTCAGAGTCGGAATACCTAACGTTGTCGTATAGATCGTCCAGTTTTCTGCCGCAGCTTCTGCAGTGATTCCAAGAACGCCGCTGATGGTAAGATGTGTTGTCATGTATGCGATGACTGCACTGAGTACTGCAACTCCATCCTTTTCACAGAAGTTGAGTGCCATCGACATACAGAAGATGAATCCGAGGTTATTAATGATAAGGCCGCCTACGGAGTTCAGTAATGTGGCGATTACACTGAATACTCCGCTGCCAAGAAATGGCATAACAGACAGGACATCCGGGTTGGTGAAGACGGTACCGAAGGCCATCAATACACCGCCAAACGGAATGAGCGCGACACCGGTCATTAACGCAGGACCGATTTTCTGAATTGTGCCAAACGCACTGTTAAGTTTTTCTTTCATAATCCTTTCGCTTAAACTTGTTCCCTTTCTTTCTTGACTGAAAAAAAGGCACATAAAGCAACTGCTCTAGAAACAGTTGTTTTACGTACCTAATTTAATAGTCATACGTACAATTAGATTGGCAGATCTATTGCATCACACCTGCAATATAGTCGGCAGGAAAACCCATGTCAATCACTCCGCGTCACATTCCAACAAAACCGCCCGAGTGTTGGAATCGTACCGGATGAAGTGTCAGATAAAAATCACACCAACCCCTTCAAAAGCCTTTATTCATGCGGTGTTACGCAATGTTATAAGGTAAATAAACACGAAATCTGTCGATTTGACATTCGATTATTGAGTGAATATATTGAAGTCAGAAAACAGATTAACAGGTTGTATGACTATTTAATTAGGTACGCCGTTGTGTATTTGACATACCACGGCGTATTTTTGTTTTCTCCATAAGATTGGCAGATCTACTTCACAGCAGTCAGGAGGCTATTATGGGCTTATTTGATCCAATTACTATCGGAAGATTTCATTCCAAGAATCACTTCTGCCGCGCCGCCGCAAAAGAACAGTTATGTTCTCCCGGCGGTCATATTCCACAGGAAATCTATGACTTCTACGAGAAGCTCGCGGCCGGAGGTGTCGGAACCATCATCGTTTCCTCTGCCCGCGTAAAACTGTTCGACGGTACACTGCCCCAGGGTCTGTTCCGTCTGGATCGTCACGATCTGCTTCAGGACTATAAACGCCTTGCGGATATCGGTCATAAATATGGCTGTACCATGATCATCCAGATGTCGTTCAGTAAGCGCAAACTGATTGATGACATGACAACCTTTGACCTCAAACGGATCGCCACGCTTCATGGTGAAGCTGCACGGTTTGCCATGGATGCTGGATTTGACGGTGTGGAAATCCATGAAGCTCATGGATCCTGGATGTTTCTTGCAACGGTGCTGAAACCGGAATTCAATCATCGTACCGATGAATATGGGCAGAATAAAAGCCTGCTTGGCGAAGAGATCATACGAACAGTTCGGGAATATACCAGTGATGACTTCATCATCTTCGTTAAAACCGATGGTAAAGATGAAGCCAACGGCTACACCTTAGAGATGTCGATCGATAACTGCAGGAAGCTGGAAGCAGCCGGAGCTGATCTCATTGAAGTCAGCGGCGTGAAATACTTCGGTCATGAAGGTCGTCAATTCGAGAAAAATGATTTCTCCTATTACAGCAATGAAGCAGTAGAAATCGCCAAGAATGTTTCTATTCCCGTCATGTTGGTAGGAAACAACAAAGATCTCAGTCTTCTTGAAACCCTTCATGAGGAACATGGGATTGCCGCGTTCTCCATCTGCCGCTCACTTACCAGAGAATTCGATCTGATCAACCGCTGGGCGTCCGGCGACAGGGAAAACGGAAAGTGCATCTGCTGTGGTGCCTGCAACAACACCTTCGCCCATGAATGCCCCTTCAATAAAGACAACCCCTTCGATCCGCGTCGTCAGCCCTATTATGACGACATTACCGGAAAGGAACTTCGTCCATATGATCTTCTGACTTTGGACTGAACTGGAAAGGAAACGAACTATGAATTATGTAGAAACGTATGTGAATTTTTACTCCGGAGAAAACAAAAAACAGATTTACCGGATGGTAGACAGATTCTGCCAGGCGGTACGCACCGGAGCTCTGGATGAACTGGATGACATGTTAAGCGATGACTGTGTTGTCGATGTCAGTATGGTTGGCCGGAATATTACCGGATCCAACGCTATCAAAGAAGCCTTCACATGGCCAGGCGAAGAGATGGATATCCGTAAGTTTAATATCTTCTCCTATGTATGTAGGATTCATGAAAATGAAGGCCGCATCTACTTTTACAACCAGGCAATTGTCGCAAAAGACGATGGAGTGAATGTCTTCCCGTTCACCTTCGGTGGTCACTTTGCGATGCATGTGATTAAGGCAGATGGTGTATGGAAGTTCAAACGCATTAAATATGACCTGTGTTTCGAACAGGGCAATAACAGCTTTGTCCGCGGAAAGTGGAAGTTGATGAATTACGGCCAGGCCAATGGCCACTTCCAGTCTATTCTCCACTATGAAGATTCCCCCTGGATCACAATCCCGGTGGATGATGAACCAGGCGATGAAATGGAACAGCGTTTCCAGGATGAATTTAAAACTGCATATTCCATGGATATGGCCGCAACAGATGAAATCTATGCGAATGCCGCAGAGCCTGTTGACCGCTCCCACATGAAGAAAGCGACACAGGTTCGCAAAAACACCACAAAGGGCGGCGGGCTTTCTGCAGATCTTGGCGCAGATTACAGCGCACTTGGGCTGATGAACTTCAATAAGGAAAAGCTTCATAAGGAAGCTCGCCTGATTCATACCTATGTGTATGGAAGCTATGAAGATGATGGCCACATTCGGGTAACTGGAAATGTCAGAAGTGAATACAACCGTCTTTATAACAAGGTATTCAACCGGGAAAATATTCACTCGCTCATTCTCACCGTCTTCCAGCCGCGTTCGGAAATCAATGTGGATGGAAACTGGCTGCCCTATGATATCGGCTTTGACGGAAGAGTTGTCTTCGTTCCGATTGACGATGACTGCATTCGATTTGACCCTTATTTCTGCGGAGGTGAAACATGGCTGGAAAAGAAATAAAAACAATACAGAATTACCTTAAGGCATTCAGTTCCGGAAGCACGGAACAATATCGGAATCTTCTGAAAGAAGATGTCCATATCGTATATTCCTCACTTGGCGAGTTCAATGGCATTGAAGAAGCGATTGCGCATGTGACAATACCGGAAGAATTCGATGACTTCACAATCACAATGCTTAACACCATCAGCTACCCAGATGGTACGGATCGTGTTGTCAGCACCATTGCCCAGCATATGAACTATTACGAAGATGTCCCCTATCTTTATCCGGTTGTCTATGGTGGCCAGTATGTATTTGTGGTGGACAGTGAGGATGACCGCATCCGCTCCATCACCTTCCAGCTGGATTATCAGGGAGAAAACACCTACTATCTCAAGCATTGGAATCTCTCCAACGGGCATAATGACTACGCCGCAGTAAAGGCAGTATTCTCTGCTGAACGCGCATATGAAGAAATTATGAACCGAACTATCAGTGAGGAAGAAAAAGCGAAGCAGTTAAGCCGGCTCTACCTGACCGTATGGAATACAAGAGATGTCTCCTTCATTCAGAAGATGAGCGCTCCTGAAGTGACATTCTCGAGAGAGAAGACCTATTCCAATGGGACCTTGAATGGAACATTGGAGTCTCTCGAATCCTATATCAAGAGCGTTGATGATTACTATGATCTCAATGAATGGGGTGCCCGCATCAATGCGGCAGTGAAGAACGAAGACGGCACTATTTCCGTAGAGTTCCAACTGCTTTCTCCGTATCGTCTTGGGACAAAGAAACTGAATTCTTCCAATAAGTTCAGTTCTTTCTATGATGAAGCAGGATATATCGTATTCAATTCAAACTGGCAGGTCACTTCGTTTTCTTCCGCCAAGGTCGCGGAAATCTACATGAACGGCTTCGATGTGATCGAGGCTTAAGTCACTTCATGGAGGAATCAGTATGAAGCAGAAGAAACCTGACCTTCTTCATGGGCCAATCCGATCTGAGCTGCTGTGGTTCTCCATTCCGATGTTGTTATCAAATATCTTTCAGAGTTTTTACAACATGATGGATATAGCGATCGTCGGAAATGAACTCGGAGAACTGTCACTCTCCGCCATCGGGTCATGTACTGCTTTATACAGTTTTATTCTGATGTTCTCTACCGGATTCAGAAACGGATTGTCTATTGTTGTAGGAAGATATTACGGTGCAGAGGATGAAGACGCAATTCGTTCCTGCACCGCATTATCCCTTCTGATCGGGGTTGTGCTCTCACTGGTGATCTGGCTGTTTTCATCATCTGGTCTGACCGTAGTATTACGGATGTTGAATACACCGGAGAATGTTCTTGGGGAAGCGCATTCTTATCTTTCGATCATTGTGGGATTTGCGGGGATCATGTTTTTCTACAATCTGCTGTCCGCTGATCTGCGCGCAATTGGAAACAGTACGGCACCGCTTTACTTTCTGATATTCTCATCTCTTCTGAATATTGTTCTGGATCTCTTTGCGATCCGTATCCTGAAGCTTGGCGTAGCCGAGGCTGCCTGGGCAACAGTTCTCGCACAATTGATCGCTTCGCTGTTTTGCCTTTTCTATATACGTACGCATGCGCAGATTCTCATACCAAAACGGTCTTCCTTTCACATCAGAATGGATCTGTTAAAGGATCTGTTATCGCAAGGCAGTTCCATGGCGCTCATGATGGCGATTGTCAGCGCGGGCTCCGTTGTACTTCAGTCTGGAATCAATGCATTGGGAAATGAAGTTATCGCCGGTCATACAACTGCCTTAACGGTCTCCGGATTTATGATGATGCCGCTGCTGGCATTTTCTTCTTCCTGCTCGGTCGTTGTTTCGCAGAACTATGGTTCCCGTCAATACAAGCGGGTCATTGAAAGCCTTCGGGCATCAAATCTGCTCTGCTGGGGATGGAGTATGATCAGTATTCTGTTTTCATTCACCGCAGGAAGGCAGGTACTTCATCTGATCTCCGGATCCAATAGTTCCGTCATACTCAATAACGGTGCTGCTTATCTCAGAACAGCTGCCTGTTTCTATCCGATTCTGAGTGTTCTCTTCAACATCCGCAATTCGCTTCAGGGCATTGGCAAAAAACTTGTGCCTCTCTTCTCTTCGATGATTGAACTTGTGTTAAAGATCGTCTTTACACTGTGGGTGATTCCTACGTTTCACTATCAGGCTGTCATTTATTGTGAACCGTTGATCTGGTGTGTAATGACAGTACAGCTTCTCGCTACATTTCAGAAACAGAAGAAACTTCTTCTGAACTCTTAGAGGTAATTGTTATGACATCGCTCATTGTATTTGATATTGACGGTACTCTGATCCCAAAGGAAACACATACACTTGCGGAAGAAACACGAGCCGCATTACTGGAACTGAAATCCCGGGATATCCTTCTTGCGGTCGCATCCGGCCGCCAGTTTTCCACCATTCAGGAAGAAATCAAAGCCATTGGATTTGATTTCTATCTCTGTGCCAACGGATCCTGTATTACTGATGGAACAGGCCTTCCAATTCGGGTATTCCCATTTACGGAAGCAGAAGCTTTGGGACTGACACAGGATGCGATTCAACGTGGAATGTCTATGATGTTTCGATATATTGAGGGCGGCGTTCAGGTAAACCCAAACGCTGTCGCTCCCGGATATGGATCCAGTTTCTTTTCCAAGGCACAGCTTAAGAAACTGCAGTCTGCCGCACCTCCAACCATCGCCCCAGGAGAACTTCCCTATGCGGGGTTATGTCATCTGGAAGAAGATGACCTGGAGTATTTCCAGCAGGCATATCCTGGCCTTCGCTTTACGGTGACCGCAGGCGGCGAACTGTGTGACATCAACCGAATGGAAGTGTCAAAAGGTTCCGCACTTTGTTTTCTTGCGGACTATCTTCAGATCCCAATGGAAGAAACGATGGGAATGGGGGATGACAGAAATGATATCGAACTCATACGCAATGCCGGGATCGGCATTGCGATGGGAAACGCGGTGGAAGATGTGAAAGCCGCTGCCAACTACATTACCACTCCCTGCCTGGAGCTTGGCGTCGTAAATGCATTGCGTCATTATCAATTAATCCACTGGAAAGGAATACTCCAACTATGACACAGCCTGCCTTGCCTAAAATCGCCGCGATCGATCTTGATGGAACATTGGTGAATGAAGCGCGTCTGCTCACCCCGCTCACCCATCAGGTTCTGCAGGATCTTCATACCTTCGGGTTGCGGATTGGCCTTGCCTCTGGGCGCCCATGTTCACAACTGTACAAAAACGTGAATGACTGGAATCTGGGTTTCCCCATGGATTTCATTATCGGGATGAATGGGGCGGAATTGTATGATGAAGCCACCCATCTCACAAAGACGTATGATCATCTGTCGGAAGAGAACCTGAAGGAAATCGTTATTGAAATGCGAAAATTCAATGGCAACGGCATCATCTATGAAGAAGGAACGAATGGAGCCATGCAGAGGATGGATGAGCTGTCCAAGGGATCGGAAAACCGGAATAAAATCACCTATAATCTGGTCAGTGAAGAGTATCTGTATTCTACCCATCGGGCTAAGATCATGTATCGATTTGTACCAGAGCGCATGAAGGAAGTCCTGAAGCACTTTCAGGTGTTCACAGCTGACAAGTCTTATACCTGCTTTCTCACCCAGCCAACCGTTATGGAATTTGCGAGTAGATCAACCAATAAAGTAAATGCCCTTCGGCATTATTGCGAGCGCTATGGCTTTTCCATGAATGAGGTATTTGCGGCAGGAGATACGTCGAATGACTGCCGGATGCTGGAGGAGTGCGGAATGTCCTTATGTATGTGCAACGGAACCCCGGATGCCATCGCATCTGCCAAAGCGGTTTCCGACTATGACAATGATCATGATGGCTTTGCCCATTATATTTACAAACACTGGTTGAACAAGGAGATGAATAATGAAACTGGTTGTGATTAACGGAAGTCCACGAAAACATGCCAATACTGCACAGTTATGTGAGATGGCAGTAAAGGGCGCGGAATCCCTTGGGGCCTCAGGGGAAGTTCTGAATCTTTACGACGCGCCATTTAGAGGATGTATTTCCTGCTTTGGGTGTCATTTGAACACTTCGGCAGAACGATATGACTGCTTTTATAAAGACGCATTGACACCAATTCTCGAAAAATCTCTGGAGGCAGATGCCTTGATTATCGGATCCCCTGTTTACTATGGGAATGTAACAGGTGCTGTGCGCTCTTATATGGAACGTCTGCTGTTTCCACTTGATACCTATCACTTTGATGAACATGGGAATCGGGAGGTAAAGCGCAGAAAGGTTGTTCCTACCGCATTTATCTATACGATGAACGCAACTGAAGAACAGCTTACCCATTACAAAATGGATCAGACTTTAAAAAGCAATGAAGGTGTCATGCATGGGATCTTCGGAGTGAAGTGTGAACATCTTTACTCCTGTGACACCATGCAGTGGGAAGACTATTCCCGCTATTACAACAATATGTTCGATCCACAGCACAAAAAAGAACATCATGACTCTCAGTTCCCAATCGATCTACAGAATGCCTATGAACTGGGAGCGCGGCTCATCAGTGCTGCGCAGGCGATACAATAACAAATCACTGAAAAGGAGAACTTAACTATGACATTCATGGAATTAGCAGAACAACGGTATTCCGTACGGCACTATAAGGACCAGCCGGTAGAAGAAGAGAAAATTCAGAAAATCCTGCAGGCAGGAAACCTCGCGCCAAGCGCATTTAATTACCAGCCTCAGAAGATCTATGTCCTCCGCTCTGAAGAGGCCAAAGAGAAACTTCGTTCCGTTACGCGCATGTTATATGATGCGCCGATCGCATTCGTCGTTTGTTATGACGAAAACGTAAGCTGGAAAAATACCGTCACTACCTTTGGCCAGGACTACGATGGCGGAGAGATGGATAACTGTGTTACCGGCACTTATATGATGATGGAAGCCACAGAACTGGGATTGGGTACCTGTTGGGTACGTGGATTCAATACAGACGCCATCCATGACGCACTGGGCCTTCCAGAGAATATTAAGGTGTCCTTTATTATGGATTGCGGATATGAATCAGAAACTTCCACACGCCATAACGCAAAGAAAAAGTCGGTAGAAGAAACGACCGAATATCTTTGATCTCAGCTGTATAAATATCGGGCAGGTTGTTGGAAGAAAGATCGTTATCATATTCTTCCCGTAACGTTCTCTTCAAAATCCTTATCGATGTGTGGTGGTGTTCTGATCTTCGGGTAATATCCTGTTCAGATCGCACTTAAAGGAAGAACCAGCACGTTTTCATTGATGCTGTATGGTTCCAAAGATGTGCAGATTAGAGCGTTTGTTCCTTTTTCGTATTTCGTATCATTCAAGCAGGCAAATGCTTTCACTGCCGAAGTATTAAAACTTGTTCCTGATTTGCATTCAACTAACATCAGTCTTCCTGCTCTTAATATGACAAGATCGATTTCATTCTGCCGGTTGTCACGATAGTAGCCGATGGGCTGATCACTGCCGTTATTCATATAGGACTTTCTGATTTCGTTGGCAATCCAGGTTTCGACAAGTCGCCCTTTGAGAAAACTTGATTCCAGATTCCGACTGTCCCTGATTCCCGCAAGGTAACAGGCAAGCCCTGTATCAAAGAAATACATCTTTGGTCGTTTTGTAATCTGTTTTACAAGCGAATCTTCATTGTATGGCCTTGCAAGCCAGATGATTCCGGTCTTCTCGAGGGCGGAAATCCATTGTTTGATTGTAGGAGCTTTCATCCCGATATTTTTAGCATAGTTGTCATAAATCAGTTCTTCTCCGGTATTAGAAGCCAACAGCGTCAAAAAATCATTGAACTGCTTCTCGTTTCTGATTTCCAACACTTCAGGAAGATCTTTATTCATATATGTTTCAATATAGGAAGAAAAATACTGTTCTCTTGATGTGCCTGGATCATCATAAAGCTGTGGCATACAACCTTTGACGATATATTCCAGAAGTTCGTTTTCATTGAGCGAATAATCTGTCGCTCTTTTTCGCGATCCGACTTTATCGATGATAAAGGGCTTTTCTTCTTTTTGGAGAATCTCTCTGAAAGATAGCGGACTCATCTTTAAAATATTGCATCTTCCAGCCATGGACTCTCTGGCATTTTCAAGAAGAGCCTTTGAGCTTGAACCGGAAAGAATGAACATTCCGTTTGCTGCTATATTTCCTTTTTCAAGCCTGGTCTTATTCACAATTGCTTCTATTTCCACAAACAATTCTTTGGCTATTTGACATTCATCAATAATCACCGGATACGACAGTCTTTCTAAAAAAGATTTCGGATCGTTAATCGCATCCATGCGATCACTTCGATCATCCAGAGTAATATACGAATAACCTTCCTTGACCATCTCGTGATATATCAAAGTAGATTTACCCACCTGTCTGGGGCCACTTACAATCGTCACAGGGAAATGCTTTGTTGATTCTTTTATCTGATCCAGTATTGTTCTTTGAAGCATAGTTCATCACACTCCGTACATATTATACCAAAAAATAAACTACTACTTTAGATTTTCCAAAGTATAAATTTATTTTTTATAAACTCAATATGAGGCAATTTCTTCAAGCACATGTTATTTAGAGCACACCAATGTGGAACATTTTCTATTGTCGAATTTTTGCATGTCTACTTTCTGTGAATCTGATGAAGGTCACCGACGGAATGTCAAACTGATTGTTTAACGAGCCAATGAAATCTTTAACAATAAGCTGTCCTATCTCAGGTCTCAGTCCTATGGCATTCTTACTTCACCTTCTTTCGCAACCGCATTCTTTGGGACATTAGAGATGATGCCCCTATAAAGGCAGTACCTAATCCGGCTTCTTCTGCCCATACTTATACTGGCAAGTAACGCAGCTCCTACAAACGGAATAACAGCTATTTCTCATCACTGTGATTCAGCCATTATAAAAGCACATGTGTGAACCCTCCCCGCCTTACGCTTACGCGATGAAGTGCGGGGCTTCCAACATATGCAAAGCATACATACTCCCTTTAGGGAAGTGGACTGCCTTTCCTCTGTGCAGACAAAACTCAGTATTTGTATACTCACGCATACAGCACCGCATTAAGTCTAAAGAGAGAGGATAAGGTGCAGGTGGTTCTCTTAGCACACTCCGGAACTTTCGCCAGGGTGGCTAACCTTGCCGTCTCCGACAAGGATTTAAGTATCTCGCGC